>CAIWGR010000119.1 GCA_903912275.1 uncultured delta proteobacterium | reverse complement strand
CGCCCACACAAAGCTGGCCCGCGCCGCAATCGGCGCTGGTCAGACACTCTCGGCCCGCTGCACAGCTGCCAGCAACACAGAGTTCGCCCGAGGCGCAGTCAGCATTGATGACACAGCCCCGTGCGTTGCAGAAGCCGAACTCGCAGCTCTCATTCGCCGCGCAGTCGATATCGCGATCGCAGACCGAGGCTGGGAAGAAGTAGCAGCCGCCGTAGACGCAGCTCTGGTTCACCGGACAGTCAGCGTCGGTACCGCAACCGCCTGCGTTGCCGCAGACAAAGTTCTCACACGACAACCCGAAGATGCAGTCCGAGGTCGTGCCGCAGTAGAGTTGCTGCAGGCATCGGTCGGCCACGCAGGTAGCATCGGCCGCACAGTCCGCGTCGGTTGCGCAGACGAAGGGCTGGCAGACAAAGCCGTCGCACCGGGTGGTGGCGGGGCACTCCGAATCGGAGATGCAGTCGGGGGTGGCCACGCAGATGCCTGCCTCCTGGCTGCAGATGGTGCCAGGCGCACAATCCACATCGTTGGCGCAGGCCGCGATGGTGGTGCAGCGGCTGCCGACGCAGGTCTCGCCCGTCGCGCAGTCGGCCCCCGTCGCGCAGGTCGCAATGGTCTCGCAGATGGCCGAGAAGCGGTTGCAGAACTCACCTGTGGCGCAGTCTGCATCGCTGCCGCAGGAGCCCGTCGGAGCGCAGCGGTAGGCGACACACTGCGACCCCGAAGCGCACTCCGCATCGGTGAGGCAGGTGCCCACGCGGGCGCAGCGACGGTCGGTGCCGCAGACAAAGCCGGCGGGGCAGTCGCCCAGGTTGAGACAGTCCGGGATCACATCGCAGCGCCCGGAACGGAGGCAGACCGCGCCGCCGCAGTCGTCGTTGGTGGTGCAGGCGGGCGCCCAGGTGCAGAGGCCGTCCAGGCAGGCGTGATCCGAAGAGGCGCAGTCTGCGTCCGCGCGGCAGGCCGTGGTCGAGCGGCAGACGCCATCGGTGCAGCTGTCGCCCACCGGGCAGTCGCTCGCACTCGTGCAAAGCCCACCCCAGACACAGGCAACGCCGGTGCAGCGAAGGCCGGGACCGCAGTCAAAGTCGGTGCTGCAGAAGGGGGTCGCATCGCAGCGGCCGAACTCGCAGCGATCGCCGGGCGGGCAGTCGGTATCGATGGCGCAGGTCGTGGCCGACGGCGGGATGCAGGCACCCGCCAGGCAGGTCCAGCCCGCCGCGCACCCCGCCGCGCCCGTGCAGCCGCTCGGCACCTCGCAGTGGCCGGCGATGCAGACCGCGGTGGCGCCAAGGAAGGAGCAGCCAGCATCGCTACCGCAGAGCAGCGGCGGCCAGCAGGTGGCATCGAGGCACTGCCAGTCCGACGGGCAGGGCGTTGCAGCGCTGCAGCTCGTCGGCACGCAGCGGTTCTGGTCGCACCGCTCGCTGCTCCGGCACTCGCTGTCGGCCTGGCAGTCGGGCGCGGCCTGGCAAATGCCCAGCCGGCAGATGGCACCGAGCGCGCAGTCGTCGCCGGTGTCGCAGGGGCGGTAGCTGGCGCAGGCGCCATCGACGCAGAAGCCGAAGGCGCCGCACTCCGCTGAGGTTGTGCAGGCCGTGTCGACGACGCATCCGCGCTGAATCGGGTCGCAGACCTCGCCCGCTGCACAGTCAGCACTGCTCGTGCAGCCGCTTACGGGTACACAGTCGCCAAAGGCGCACTGCTCGCCTGCGGAGCAATCGGCATCGGCCACGCAGAGCGGCGGCAGGCAGGCACCCGCCGTGCAGCCCCAGGTCGCAGGGCAGTCGGCCGCGCTCGTGCACCCATCCGGCGGCGCGGTGCAGACGCCCCGGTCGCAGGCCAGGCCGGCGGCGCAGTCGGCATCCACCGCACAATCCGAGAAGACAGCGCAGCGACCCGCGTCGCAGAAGTAGCCCGCGGCGCAGGAGGCATCCGTCGTGCAGCCGCTCCGGGGGATACAGGCGCCGCCGCTGCAGATCTCCGACACCGCACAGTCG
>CAIWGR010000118.1 GCA_903912275.1 uncultured delta proteobacterium | reverse complement strand
GTTGCGGTTTGCGGGGAGCGCCGGATCAATCAGCACCGTGTAGCGGGATGCCAGCGGCAGACCCGAGAAGCTGTTGTTCGGCGAACCCATCGCATTGATGCCTGCCACAGGCGAACCCGACCGCCCGGTAACCTGGAAGGTGGTGACGGTATCGAATGCAGTCGAGTTCTGACCGAAGGTCTCAACATAGTCGCTGATGCCGGGCTGGCACGAGTAGAGTTGGCTGGAGCCTTCATAGAGCAGGGTCACAACGGGCTGGCCGGAGCCGATGCCCTCGCCCTCCAGCTTGATAGCGACGCTCATGACCTTCGCGTTGCAGGTGACGGCGAGGTTCGCAAAGTCGCCGAGGGCCACCACGAAGGAGGCTGAGAGCACGCCACGGCTCTGGAGCAAACTACCAAGGCTATCCGAGGCCGTGTAGCGTGTGCGCTGGTTCACAGGCACAACACCGCGCTGGATTGTCTCTTGGAACCGGTCCGCGGGACGCATCACGGTGCCCGTAACGCCGTCCTCGATGCTGTCGCGATAGCCCAGCAGGTCTCCGCGAACCGACACCTCCGAATTGCCGCTGCTGACCCTACCGCCACAGCCCGCCTGCAAGTCGTCCAGCCTGTCGGCAATCTTCTTGAGCTCATAGCTGCTCTTGGCGAGGACGATGGCCATGCGCTCGTCAAAGAAGGGGCGAACGGCGAAGTACTCGATGGCCACCAACCAGTCGTTCAGCTTGCGCTTGGCACGGTCGATCTGGCGGTCGGCCTCACCCAGCTTGCTCGCTTCGGTCATAAAGGCCTCGGGGCCGCCAATCCGGTTGTTGAGGGCGTCGAGCTTCGCCCGCACCCCTTCAAGGTTTGCCCGCTCCTGACGAGCTGCTGCGACAATCGATTGATAGGTGAGATAGGCAGAGAGCACAGACAGCTGAGCCTGCGCGACCTCGCGGGTGTGGCCCAGGTCATCAATGACACGATCGAGAAGCGCGTTACGGCGGTCCTGAAGTTCGTAGAGACGGTCGGCCAGTTCGTTGTCGAGCTCCGCTTGGCGCTCTATCTGCTCGATCGCCGCCTCTCCTTTGGCCCTGTTGGCGTCATTCGTGAGAATCTCCAGTTCGCCCTGCAGGTCGTTGGCCGCGATGTCCGTCTCTGTCTGCAGGTTGTCGAACTCGTTGTTCACATCGATGGCGGACAGCGACGACTCCCGCAGCAGCGCCGCCGACTCCTTCGCGGCCGTAAGACGACGCGCGGCAAGGCCCGCCACCTCCGCAGCGGCCTCGGCCGCCTCGATTGCCGGCGCAGCGGCAAGATTGATCGAGGTACGAGCACTGAAGGATGGATCGCTTGCTGTGCCGACAACCGTTGGCAGCGCCTCCTTTGTCTGATCCCGGATCGTCCTTGCGTCGTCGGCCCGCGCAGTTGCACCCTCCGCGATGTTTTCCGCATAGGATGCCCCGAGCATGGCACCAAGTTCGATCGCAGTCGTGGAGGCGTTGATGGACTGCCAGGTCTTCATCGTCGCCTTTCGGCGGGTAAGGAGAGCGTTCTTTGCGTCAATCGACGTGTTCACGCTTGTCACTCGACGGGCGACAGAAGCGTCGGCTACCCCCTGCAATTCATCCAGCTTTGTCTGCACTGCAGTAATCTGCTCCAAGCGCCGCGCCTCAAGCGCCTCGATGCCATCGGCGAAGGCAAGCACCTGCGCATACTCGGCCTGCCGAGCGGCGACCGCAGCCTGCTGCTCAGCAACCGCACCGAGGTAGTCCTCTGCCGCCGCGCGGTAGGCCACCAGCGCGAGGCCAGCCTCGGAGGGCGACGGAGAATCCTCCCAGAGGCTCTCGCTCGCCGGAGAATCCCCGTTCAGCGACGCGATGTAGGCCTGAGAGCGCAGCACCTGGGTCTGCTGCCGGCCTTCGAGCGGGCTCTTCGGGACATTGAATCCACAAAGCCCAGCCTCCCAGGATGTATCGCACGCTGCGTCACCCAGATCGTTCGGGCCGCAACCTTCGGGAATCCCGCAGAGTTCAATCATCCGGTCCTGCGAGGCTCCGACAGCATCCTCTGCAGCCGTCACGAGCGTTGCGAACTGGACCGACTGGTTCGCGATGGTCGCGAGCGTCTGCTCCACCGAGGTGGAGGCCGTATCAATGGCTGCGCGTGCCGTGTCTCGCCGGGCACGGAGAACACCGTTCGATGTGTCGTTGGGATCGAGTGAGGTTGAGACAACTACCTCGCCGTCGCGGGCGAAGAGGAGTTCATCGAACGTGCGACTGAGAAGTGCCTGACGCTCGAGCAGCGCGCCGAGCCCTGTCGCGATGCTAGCGGCCTGGGCGGCCTTGCCGGCTGCCTGGTGCAGTTGAATGATAACGATGGCAGACACGTAAAGTTCGCGGGTGCGTTGCGCGACGAGGTCCCGCTTGGCCGCCCGCTCGGAGTCGAGCCGGTAAAGTTCGCTGTACCGCTGGGCGGCAAGCCCAAGGCTGTTGGCCGCGATGCCCCACGCGTTGACCATCGAGATCAGGAGCCGATCGCGCTCATCGATGGAGACCGTCGAATCGGCGGCGCGGCTCATGAAGGCGAAGGTGGCGGGCTGGAGCGTGTCGCGGAGTGAGGTGATGTTCGAATCTACCACGTCTCGAAGCCAGTCGGTCATCAGCTGCTCGTTCAAGGTCTTGAGAGCCGTCGCAGTCACGGGGGAAGAAGCATCGAACTGCGAACGCGTCAGCCACTTCTTCCGCGCATCTACGTCGAGGTAGTAGGCGGCGAGTTGGGGACCGCCCGTGAGTTGCAGCAACAGGGTCGCGTAGTTTTGCCACTGGGTGTCTGCGTCGGCCGACGGGGCCGAGGGGGTCGTCCTGAGGGCAATCGCAGCCGCCTGCGCAGCGCAGGTGGCTGCGGCGGTGGGCGTGCAGGCCGGCTCCGACCCGTCGGCACATCCCGCGAGGAAGGCCGTATAGCTGCGGCGGTCTGCGGTGCTGCCGGTCGCGAAGAGCTCGGCGACGATGTCGGTCAGGCTTCCGCCTGCTGTAGCAGCTGCCCGCAGGGAGTTCGCACAGGTCGTTGCACCCCCCCGGGTCGAGAGGTCGACGCAGTTCGCATCCGCCGAGAAGACCCCGTCGCAGGCGGGATCTACCGGATA
Source organism: uncultured delta proteobacterium (assembly GCA_903912275.1). Classification (GTDB taxonomy): domain Bacteria; phylum Myxococcota_A; class Bradymonadia; order REDH01; family REDH01; genus CAIWGR01. Next base: position 450 of record CAIWGR010000118.1, on the reverse strand, counting down.
GGTCCGGAGTGCGGGCGCACTCGCCACCGACAGGGCAGCCAGCGCCGCGATGTTCGTTGCGGACGGTGGCGGACCCACCCGGCTGGCAACAAAGCTCGCGTTCACCTGAACCGTGCCGACTGTCTCGGTGTGGTCGGCGGCTGCCTGGTTGAAGAGGCCGCTCCATGTATCGGTGAAGTCACCAGCGATGCGTCCATCCTCCTCTACGATAAACTCAAAGCGGAGCGAACGCTGCGTCTGCGACGCCGACGCACCGCCGAACAGTTCGCCTGCCGGGATCGCAAAACCATTGTCGAAGCGAGCAACCCAACGCTCCAAGTTGGGGTCGTAAGTGACGGCCGTAGCAATGGCCTTGAACGATGGCCGCGTGCCAGCCGCATCCTGGGCGTCTCCTGCGTCTGTAGCAGCCACCGGAGCGAGAATCTCCGTGTTTGCAGCGTTCATGACCAG
>CAIWGR010000117.1 GCA_903912275.1 uncultured delta proteobacterium | reverse complement strand
GCCCCTCTTCGGTGCCCTGCAGCATGGTGAGGCCGTTGCGTGGCGCCCGGGTGCGGGCGCCTGTGTGGCCCTCCGCAAACCGCTCCGCGACGGCGGTGTTGCCGAAGTCGCTCCAGACGGTTGCGGCGCCGCAGGGGCCGCGGAGGAGCTCGGTCTCCTCGTCCGGCTTGGCCCAGCCGGCGGCGGCGGCGCGGTGCTGCACGGCGCCCGCAAAGGCGGCGCTCTCGTAGTCGTCGTCGAAGCGGCCGATGACCAGCCCGCGCCGGCTGTCGTACCGGTAGTTGGGCGAGACATCGCCGCAGGAGGCCTGCGCGAAGATGGAGACGAAGGCGGGGTTCTGCGCCCGCATCTCCGCCTCGTGGAGCGCCGCGGCGGCGCCCTTGTTGTCGTGGTGGAGCAGCCCCTGGTCGAAGTGCACCGAGGTGTTGTGGAGGCCGAACCAGTTGAGCGAGCCGAGCGGCTTGCCCTTGGGCGAGGTGGCGAGGAGCAGGGTCATGGTCCGGTCGACCGCGAGGTGGGTCTCGCCCGGGTACCGGTGAATGACATCGGGGTTGCGGTTGTAGGCCGCGAGCGACCGGTTGAAGGCAACCGGTTCTGCGTCGGGGATCGCGACGGCGGTGAGCCGGAGCTGGGCAGGCGCAAGCGCGGCTGCGGCCGCTTCGATGGCGCCCGCGAGGCCATCGACGATGTGGTCAAAGAGGGGCTGCGAGAAGCCGGGGTTGCTGATGTTGTAGAGCAGGTGGGGCGAGGCGCCGGCCGGTCCGCTGTGGGTGTGGGTGGCGCTCAGCATGACGTTGTGGTCGCCGAGCTTGAGGGTGGCGCAGCTGCGGGCGACCCGCTCGATGACCTTCTCGCGAAGATAGACATCGATGAAGGCGAGCTCTGCGCAGCCATAGACGACGGCCTCGCCCGCTGCGTCCACCACGACCATGGCGCGGGCCAGCAGCCGCGTGCCGATGCCGGTGGCCCGGTTCCGGTCGTCGGCCCACCCCATGAGCAGGGCGCCTGGCTCCAGATAGGTGATGTCTCGCGTGGCGAAGCCGGCGCGGTAGGAGGGTCGCTTGCTCATCTTTCTTCCTCACGGGCGCAGCGAGGCGCCGTACCAGCTACCATCTTGGTCAGGCCAAGCTGGTCCTGCAATCTTCCTGTCGTTCGGGCCACTTTTCCCACGAGTCGAAGAAGGCACCGCCGATGTAGCCGGCCAGCGCCGAGGCAATGGAGACGAGGTAGGGGGTGGGGATGGGGTGGATGTAGGCGAAGAGCACCCAGCTCACGAGGCCGGCGATGAGCGAGCCCCAGGCTGCATAGACGCCGCCCCGCTTCACGAAGAGCGCCGCGAGCAGGCAGACGAGGATGCCCGACGATCCAAAGCCCGAGGCCTCTTCGACCAGCGCGTAGACCGACTCTCCGGTGATGGCGAGCACGAAGGCGGCGATGCCGCATAGGGCGACGGCGATGCGGCCGATGAGGACCTTGCGCCCCTCGTCCCTGCCGGGCGAAAGGCGGTTGATCAGGTTGTGCGAGATGAGCGAGCCTGCGACCAGCAACGCGGTATCGACGGTGCTCAAGATGGCGGAGACGAGGGCGCCGGCGAAGGCCACATAGACGAGTCCGGGCATCATCTGCCGGGCCATGGTGGGGAGCGCCTCTTCGGAGTCTTCGAGTCCGGGGATCATCTGCGCGGCGACGAGGCCGAGGATGACCGGGATCATGCCAACCGCAACATAGAGGCCGGTCGCGCCGAGCGTGACCTTGGCGGCCATCTCCGGGGTGCGCATGGCGATAACGCGGGAGACCAGCTCCTGCGCCATGAGCGAGCCAAGCACCGGCACGGCCCAGAGCTCGGCGATCTCCCACCAGGGTGTGTCGGGGCCGCCGAAGAAGTGGAGCTTCTCTGGCGGGATCTTGTGGAAGAGGGCGGCAGGCGAGCCGGCCTCCTGGAAGGCCAGGAAGAGGAGGAGAAGCAGCCCTGCGATGAGGAGCACACCCTGCAGCAGGTCGGTCCAGGCGTCGGCGAGCATGCCGCCGGGCACGGTGTAGAGGAGCACCATCACGAGGGCGACGACGCAGCCCATCTCGGCCGACATGGGCGAGGCGGTGGCGATGACATGGCCGAAGGCCTTCATCTGTGCGGCGGCCCAGAGGATGGAGGTGGGCCAGAGGAGCAGAACGGCGAAGGTCTCCACGCGGGGCGAGTAGTAGCGGCCGAAGAGGTCGGCGATGGTGGTGATCTTCTCCTTCCAGAGTGGGATGGCGAGGAAGAGGCCCATGAAGAGCAGGCAGAGTCCGTAGCCGAAGGGGTCGACGCCGACGGCCTGCAGCCCCTCTTCGTAGACGCCGCCCGCGGCGCCGATGCAGGTCTCGGCGCCGAACCAGGTGGCGAAGATGGAGAAGAGGCCGAGCACCGGCCCCACCTGGCGGCCCGCGAGCAGGTAGTCATCCTGCGTCTTGATGTTCTTGGAGACCATGAGCCCGAAGGCGAGCTGCAGGGCGAGATAGAGGAAGATGCCAATGAGCTCAGGCGTGAACAACGCGGGCCTCCAGAAAACGGGACGGGTGATGATGCAGTGCGGGAGGCGGCCTGCCAAGAAAAGAGCAGGGTCGCGCAGCGGTTTCTCCTTTGTCCGCTGCCGCCGCTGCGACTAACGCTGCGCGCAGTCGCCACCGTCGGAGCTCGTCGTGACCGCAGAAGTGTTCGAAGCCACCTATCCCGTCGTCGTCTCGCAGCCCGTGGAGTGGGGCTCGATGGATGCGCTCGGCCACCTCAACAACACGGTCTACTTTCGCTACTTCGAGAACGCCCGCATCGCCCTCTTTGCCACCTGGCCGATGGAGCCGCTTGGGATGGAGCGGAGCGTGGGGGCGATCGTCGCCGAGACCCGCTGCCGCTTCCGACGCCCCATCGTCTTCCCCGACACGGTGCTGGTGGGGTCGCGGGTCATCGAGGCGGGTGCAGACAGCGCCATCATCGAGCATGCGATCTACTCGCCGAAGCTGGGGATGGTTGCCGCGATCGGCAGCGCCAACATCGTCTGCTACGACTACACGGCCGGCCGCCGGGCGCCCTGGCCCGCTGCCGTCGCCACCATCCTCGGACTTTCGAACCCCTCGGAGAACCCATGAGCCAGCACGATGAACCGACCGCACTGAGCCGCCGCGAGATGCTCAAGCGGACGGGCGGCCTCCTGGGTCTTGGCACCGTTGCCGCCTGTGCGCCGGGCGCGGTGCAGCGGCCCGAGGCGACGTCGCGGAGCCGGCGTATCGCAGGCCCGATGGTGGGCTACGGCACCTACCGCGAGACGGCCATCTGGTTGCAGCTGGATGGGCCGGGCGAGGTCTGGTTCGAGGCCTGGCCCGAGGCCCGCCCCGCAGACCGTGTCCGCTCGGAGGTGGTGGAGGTGGACCCGCAGCGCTCGTTCACCGCCGTGGCGCGGCTGATGCGGCTCGAGCCCGGCACCCGCTACCAGTATGAGGCCTTTGTGGATGGGCGCCGCGTGGAGCTGCCCTTTGGCTGCAGCTTCGTCACGCAGGCGCTCTGGGAGTGGCGCACCAACCCGCCGGAGTTCAAGGTGGCCTTCGGCTCCTGCGCCTACATCAACGAGGAGCAGTACGACCGTCCGGGCCAGGGCTACGGCGGCGAGTATGAGATCTTCGGGAGCGTGGCGCGCGAGCAGGCCGACCTGATGCTCTGGCTTGGCGACAACGTCTACTTCCGCGAGGTGGACTGGGAGTCGGCCGACGGCCTCGCCTATCGCTACACCCACAGCCGCCGCACGCCGGAGCTGCAGCCGCTGCTGGCCTCGACCCACCACATCGCCACCTGGGACGACCACGACTACGGCCCGAACGATGCCTCGTGGAGCTACCCCTTCAAGGAGGCTGCGCTCGACGCCTTTGCCACCTTCTGGGCCAACCCGAGCTACGGCTTCTCCGACACCCCTGGCGTCTTCACCCGCTTTGTCTGGGGCGACGCCGAGTTCTTCATGCTCGACGACCGCTACTACCGGGCCCACCGGCAGACGCCCGACGACGACACCAAGCCGCTGCTCGGCGAGGCCCAGCTTGCCTGGCTCCTCGACGGTCTCACCGCCAGCACGGCGACCTTCAAGGTCATCGTGAGCGGCAGCCAGGTGGTGAACAACAGCTCCGACCAGGAGGTCTGGGCCCGCTATGCGAAGGAGCGTGCGGAGCTCTACGCCGGGCTGGAGAAGCGCAAGGTGACGGGGCTGCTCTTCCTCTCGGGCGACCGTCACATGAGCGAGCTGCTCAAGCTCGAGCGGCCGGGCAGCTACCCGCTCTACGACTACACCTCGTCGCCGCTGACCTCGGGCCCCTACGATGGGCGCTGGGACAAGGAGAACCCGCTCCGGGTGGAGGGCACGCTGGTGACCAGCCGCCGCAACTACGGGGTGCTGAAGTTTGCCGGCGTGAAGGGCGACCGCCGCATCGTTCTGGAGTGCCGCGGTGTGGATGGCTCGCTGCTCTGGGAGCAGACGCTGACGCAACAGCAGCTGGGCGTGGTGCCCAAGCCCTGAGCCGCTACCCGAGGCGTTCTCGCATGGCCTCTTCGATGGCTGTCGTGAGCGGGTCGAGGTCTTGAATGGACTGGAGTTGCTCGATTCTCTGTGGCGGGAGCAGGCCGGCGGCGAACGAGATGATCGACTG
>CAIWGR010000116.1 GCA_903912275.1 uncultured delta proteobacterium | reverse complement strand
GAGGTACCCCCCGCGTTCGATGCCGTAGTAGGCGCTCACGACCCACGGCGGGTCGAGCAGGCTTGTGACGACGATCCGGTGGCGCTTGGCGCGCATCGCCTCGACGAAGGGTTCGGTGAACGCTCGGCGTATGGTTGCCCATTGGGCTAGGTCGTCGCTGCCGGTCGTCCACGGCCGCTGGCGGCAGAGATCGCGCCATGCGCGCAAGCGCGCGCGCGGATCTAAGTTCGGGAAGCCGTTGGCGACGGCCGCGTAGAGCAGGTTGTCAGTATCAAAGACCGACTCGGGGTACATTGTCGCCAAGGTACTTTTGCCCAAACCGGAGATCGCGTAAACGAGCACCGGGCCGCCGGGTCGGGCCGGCGTAAGCTCTGTCGGCGGATGCGCCATCAGCGCGGCGCCGCAGAGCCCATGGGCTTCGCGCGGTTATACTCACAAATGAGAGGGGAAGATCTCGAATGCGAGAGTCTGGAACGAGTGAACGCCAACAATATCTCTGGCGCGTGCCTTGCTATCGTGGTCGGCAACCGGAGATTGCGATGCCCGACTTCAGCAAACACGCCGAACTGCGAAGCGCCCAGCGCAGCGTGCCCGTCGATCATGTTGATCTTGCGCTGTTGTGGGGGCAGCAGGTTCGGCAGCATAGCGGCCGGATCGCTTACCATATTGGCCGACGGGACGCCCGCGAGGCGCTGAAAGACGGAGTGCGGATCCCAGAATCTGCCATCGGGCTCGCTGTGGTGATGGCGAACGACGGCGCGGTGGTCACGGTGGTTCGCAGTACGGATCGTAGCAGGCTGCGCGCCTGCGGGCGGGGGCGGCCTGCACGCCGCCGCTCTTGGGGGCGCCGGTGAACCCAGAGACCGTTCGTCACCGTGTGGCAACGGGTCGCCTCATCGCCGTCGAAGGGCTGGATGGAGTCGGCAAGAGCACGATGGCCTCGTCGGTCGCCGCTTTACTTGGGGCCGAGCTGCTGGCGATGCCGGGTATGCCCCGGCCAGCGGCGCACGCGGTGCTCACCGCCCTTGGCCCGGATCCCACGGCGCGTTTGCTGTTCCATGCGGCCTGTGCCCGCGGTCTGGGCCTCCGGGCCCGATTTATGTGTGGCGAAGGACGTGATGTTTTGGCGGATCGGTACTGGCTTTCATCGCTTGCCTACGCACGCGCTCGTGGAGTCACGTTGGATGTCGAAGCGTTGTGCTCGACGATTCCCGCTCCGGACGTCACGATCGTCGTCACATTGTCAGAAGCGGAACGCCAGGAACGCTTGCTCGCCCGCGGTCCCACGGAGGTTGATCGCGAGACCATGGCGCAGGGGTTCGCTGCGCGCGTCCTCAACGCGATGCGGGACCCAGCCTTGCATGGGCCGTTTGCGCCAACCTCTTGGCTTGACGTGACCGGGCTTAACCCCGCTGCGGCGCGTGCGGCGTTCATCGCCTTGGTCGGCAATACCTCTTCCGTCTCTCAGGTACAGGAGCGTTGATGCAGGCAGATTCATTAAAAGACGCGCGTACGGCGCTTGACCG
>CAIWGR010000115.1 GCA_903912275.1 uncultured delta proteobacterium | reverse complement strand
GCCGGTGTTCATGAACAGCTTCGCCGGTGCGTGGTTGAAGAGGTCGGTCTTGCAGGTCTTGACGAAGCAAAGGTCGTCGGCGATCGCCGCCGTATGCGGGAGCATGTCGCTCACCCAGGCACCGCTCTGGCCGTGCTGCTTGAACTGCTTGTCGTGGCCGAGCAGGTTGACGCGGTGGCTCGAACCCATGAACGCGAAGCGCTTGCCTTCGACGAAGCTGGCGGGGATGGGCTGTCCGTTGAGCTCGTTGAGCTTGGGCTTGTGGTCGAAGAACTCCAGCTGGCTGGGCCCGCCGGCCATGAAGAGATAGATGACGCTCTTGGCCTTGGGCTTATGATGCGGCGTCTTCGGCGCGAGCGGGTCGGCGGCCAGCGCGGGCTTGTCCGCCGCGAGCAGGGATGACAAGGCGATGGAGCCGAGGCCCACGCCGCAGTCGCGGAAGAAGTGGCGGCGGGTGCGGCCGAGGAGGCGGAAGGGGTCAGTCACGGGTGATGGTCTCGTCTAGATTGAGGAGGGCGCGCGCGGCTGAGAGGCGGTCGAGCGGGGTGAGGACGGCGAGTTCGGCGGCCTCCGGCGCACGCGAGGTGCAGCGGCGGAAGGCGGTGGCGAGGCCTTCCTTGTCGATCACCTTGGCGAGTGCCTGCGCGGCCTCGAAATAGGCGGGGTCATTGAGGAGCGTCAGGGCCTGCAGCGGCGTGTTGCTGCGATTGCGTCGCGTGCACGCGGAGAGGCCGTCCGGTGCATCGAAGACCGCGAAGGCCGGCGGCGGTGTCACGCGGTAGGTGAAGGTGTAGAGCCCGCGGCGGGTGCGGTCAGGACCTTGGCTAGTGTTCCAGGCATGTTTCACCTGGCCGAGGGACATCACTCCGTCGGGAATGGGTGGGTAGACGGGTGGTCCGCCGATCTTCTGGGTGAGCAGGCCGCTGGCGACGAGGGCGGAGTCGCGCACGAGTTCGGCATCGAGGCGTAGACGGGTCTGGCGGGCGAGCAGGCGGTTGTCGGGATCTTTCTCGTTGAGGTCGGCGCGCTCCGCGGAATCACGGCGGTAGGCCTGCGTGAGCACGATCGTGCGGTGGAGCGATTTCAGGCTCCAGCCACGTTCGACGAGTTCCACGGCCAGCCAGTCAAGCAGCTCGGGATGAGAGGGTGAAGTGCCTTGCGAGCCGAAGTCGTTCTCGGTCTCGACGATGCCGCGGCCGAAGTACGCCTGCCAGATGCGGTTGGCGATCACGCGAGCGGTGAGAGGGTTGTCCTTGGAGACGATCCAGCGGGCGAGGTCGAGGCGGTTGACCGAGCCTTGGTCGGGCTGGAAGGCGTGGAGCACGGAGAGTACTCCGGGGGTGACTTCTTCCGCGGGCCTTGTGAAGTCGCCGGCGGTCAGCAGGTGCGTCGTGCGCAGCTGGGCGCGTTCCTTGAGCACGAGCGTGGTCGGGGCGCCATCGCGCAGGTCGGCGGCATCCTTGGCCTTCTTCTGCAGGACTTTGAATTCCTTGTCCGCGGCCCCTGGGCCGGCGGCGAAGAGGAGGGCGCGCTCCATCACGCTGCGCTTGCCGGCGGGCTTGCGCAGGGCGGCTTTCGTCGGGCCAGGCAATTTCGCGGTGGTCGCCTTGGTCAGTGCAGCCTCCCATTTCTTCGATTCGGTTGCGCGCTGGTCCAGCCAGGTCGCGAGCGCCTTCTCGGACTCGCTGGCGGCCGCGGCGAGCTTGGCTTCGTCGCGGGAGGGGTCCGACACCTTCATCGTCGGCTCGTCCTGATTGTTGAAGAACGCGAACATCCGGTAGTATTCCTTTTGCGCGATGGGGTCGAACTTATGGTCGTGGCACTGCGCGCAGCCGACGGTGAGGCCGAGCCAGACCGTGCCCGTGGTGCCGACGCGGTCGATCACGCTATCTATGCGGAACTGCTCGACGTCGATGCCGCCTTCCTGGTTGAGGGGTGTGTTACGGTGGAAGCCCGTGGCGATGCGCTGGGCTTCGCCAGCGTCAGGCAGGAGGTCACCCGCGAGTTGCTCGACCGTGAAGCGATCGAAGGGCAGGTCGGCGTTGAGCGACTTCACCACCCAGTCTCGGTATTTCCAGATGCTGCGCGGGGCGTCGATTGAGTAGCCGTTGCTATCGGCGTAACGGGCCTGGTCGAGCCACCAGCGGCCCCAGCGTTCGCCGTAGGCGGGTGAAGCTAGGAGGCGGTCGATCGCCGCTGCATAGGCGGCCTGCGGGTCTTGGGCGCGGGCCAGCAGGAAGGCGTCGAGTTCGGCGGGCGTGGGCGGCAGGCCCGTGAGGTCGAGCGAGAGGCGACGCAGCAGCTTCTCCGGAGAGGCTTCGGCGGAAGCCTTAAGGCCGGCTTCTTTCAGTCCACGGTCGAGGAATGCGTCAATCGCTGC
>CAIWGR010000114.1 GCA_903912275.1 uncultured delta proteobacterium | reverse complement strand
GCTCCGTCTACCTCCTCAACGACCTCGCCGACATCGACAAAGACCGGGCGCATCCTCTCAAGCGCCACCGCCCCATCCCCTCCGGGGCCCTCCCCGAACCCGTAGCCCGCCTGGCCAGCCGCATCATCGCCTTCGCGGCGCTCACGGGCGCAGCCTCGCTCGACCTCCGCTTCGGCCTCGTCGCCGGCCTCTACTGGCTGCTCAACGTCGCCTACTCCCGCGGTCTCAAACACACCGCCTTCGTCGACGTCGGCATCATCGCGCTCGGCTTCCTCTTCCGCATCCTCGCGGGCGGCTACGCCATCAACGTCCCCGTCTCCATCTGGCTCGCCGGCTGCACCTTCCTCCTTGCCCTCTACCTCGGCCTCGGAAAGCGCCTCCACGAACTGATCACCGCCGGCGGAGAGGGCGCAAAGCAGCGCGACTCCCTCAAGCGTTACAACGAGGCGGGCACCAAGAGGGTCATGGCCGTCGTCGCCCTCTGCACCGTGGCCGCCTACGCCGGCTACTGCTTCTCTCCTGCCACCGCAGCCATGTTTCGCACCGAGCTCCTCCCCTGGACCATCCCGAGCTGCATCATCGGTGTTGCCCGCTTCTATGAACTCGCCACCCGCGAAGACCGTCTCGCCAGCCCCACCGAGCAGATCGTGCGTGACCTCCTCTTCTTGGCCAACTTTGCCCTCTGGAGCGGTCTCTTCCTCTGGATGATCTACCGCTGAGCACGCTGCCCGTTTTTTGCCTCCGCGATCGGTTGGCGTAAGCAGTCGGAACTCCTCTCCGACAGGGCTTTCAGCATGACCCTCGCCTCCGACGAATCCTGGCTCGCACGCGCGCGACGTAGCGCACTCCGCCGCGCCCCCGACCGCGGGCCACTCCGCGACCTCGCGATGCTCCCGCCCCACGCCTCACTGCGGCGCTATGCACGGGCCTCCTTCGACGGCCTCACAGAGGTCGTCATGCTCCTGCCGCCCCCCGGCGCAGCGCCAGAAGAGGCCGGCTCCACCGCCGTCTCACGCGCCTCCGATGAACCCTTCCTCGAACTCCAGCGCTGGTTTCTCGACCTGGGCGTCCGGGTCCCCGCACTCTACGACATAGACGACGAGGAGGGGACCATCTGGCTCGAAGATGTCGGCCACACCGACTTCGATGCCCACCTCCGCGCCACGGGAGACCTCCGCACCGGTTATCTCGCGGCACTCGACACCCTCGCGCAGCTGCAACGGGCCACCGCTGCGGCCACCTCGCTCCCAGAACTCGTCAGCAGCCGCTCCTTCGACGCAGCTCTCCTCCGATGGGAGCTCGACCACTACCGCGAGTGGCGGCTCGAGCAGGAGCTCGGCCTCACCCTCGAACCCGAACTCCGCATGCGGCTCGATGCCGCCTTCGACGATCTCGTCGCCAAGGTCGCAGCCATCCCCAGCGCCGTCATGCACCGCGACTTCCAGAGCCACAACCTCATGGCGCTCGGCGACGAACTCGTCGTTCTCGACTTCCAGGACGCCATGACCGGCCCCGTCGTCTACGATGCAGTGGCGCTGCTCCGCGACAGCTATGTCGAGATTCCGGCAGACCTCCTCACCGAACTCGTCCGCCACTATGCCGGCCAGGCAGGCGGCCTGCCCGCCCTCGCAGGCCACAATGCAGCAACCATCGAACGCTGGTTTTTTCTTCAAACAGTACAGCGCAAGCTCAAGGATTCAGGAAGGTTTGTCTTCATCGACCGCGTAAAGAAGAATCCCAACTTCCTCCCCTTCATCCCCTCCAGCCTCCGCTACGTGAAGGACGCCCTCGGCCGACTCCCCGAGCTCGCCGAGCTTGCAGCAATCCTCGCACAGGTCGACCCCGCTCTTCGGACGGGGCCATGAGCGCACCCTTCTCCGGCATGGTCCTCTGCGCCGGCCTCGGAAACCGGCTGCGCCCCCTCACCGACGCAATCCCCAAGCCTCTCATCCCGCTCCTCGACATTCCGCTCGCAGAGCAGGCCTTTGCCGCGCTTCGCGCCGCCGGCGTCAGCGCCATTGCCGTCAACACACACCACCTCCCGGAGCAGATGGCCGAGGCCGCCCGAACCTGGGCAGCACGCTACGGGAACATCCCGCTGACCCTCTCGCATGAGACGCAGCTGCTCGGCACAGGCGCCGGCGCCAAACGACTCTACGAGGCACTGGGCCGCCCCGACCACCCCATCCTGCTCCACAACGGCGACGTAGTCCTCAGCGCCCCCGTCTCCGAGCTCCTGCGCCATCATCGTGCCTCTGGCGCAGCAGCCACCCTTCTCACCGTGCCCGCAATCCCGGGGGAGGGTGAAGTCTGGGTCGACGCGGAGGGCGGTCGCATCACCACGCTGCCGGGCCGGAGCGGAACCATCGTTGGGCCCGAGACCCTGCCCGACCGGCGCGTCTCCTATGCGGGCGTCTGCCTGCTGGAGCCGTGGGTCATCGACCTCCTCCCCGACGAGCCCTCCTGCCTCATCCGCGAAGGCATCGCCATCGCACTTGAGCGGGGCGCAACCATCGCCGCACTCCACCACGACGGCTTCTGGGCCGATGTCGGAACCCCGCTCCGCTTTCTCCAGGCTACCTGGCAGCTTCTCAAGCTCGGGCGCGACAACTGGCCCCTCCCTGCGAAGGCGCCTGAAGGAGACTTTGTCGCCGCAGATAGCACGCTCCTCTGCCAGGGCGTCGCGGTCGCCGGGCCTGCCTTTGTCTCTGCCGCAGCCACCCTCGATGCCACCGCTTCGGTGGGTCCCTACGCCGTCGTCGGCGCGGGCTGCACGGTGCCTGCGGGCTCCCATGTCGCAGAGAGCGTCCTCGCCTACGGTGCCGTTGCCGAGCAGGAGCAAACACGACGCATCCTCATCGGCTCCACGCTCGTTCGCACGGGCTAGCGTCGAACGGGGCAGCCAGCGGCCGCCCGAGGTCACGCCCCGGGGATAAGCCGGATGATGACAGCGGTAACGTTGTCCACGCCGCCGCCGCGGTTTGCCGCGGCGATGAGCCGGCTGCACATCCCCTCCACATCGTCCTGGTCGGTCGAGAGGATGGCCGCGATTTCCGGATCGGTCACCATTCCCGACAGGCCGTCCGAGCAGAGCAGATAGAGGTCGCCCTCCTCGGGGACATCGGTCCGCACATCAACCTGCACATTCTCCTTCATGCCCAGCGCGCGGACGATGACATTCTTGTGCGGGAAGTTGGCAATCTCCTCGTCGGAGAGCTTCTTCACCTTCATGAAGTCGTTCAGGAGCGAGTGGTCCTCGGTCACCTGCGTGAGCTGTCCACGCCGCCACCGATAGACGCGCGAGTCGCCCACATGGCCGATCACAACGCCGCCGTCGACGAGGACACAGGCCACCAGCGTGGTGCCCATCCCCTTCTTGCCCTCGGTGGCCGCCTCATGGATGCGACGGTTCGCCAGCATGATGCCCGATGCGAGCCGGTTCTCCTCGTAGGAGATGCCCTTGTCCATCCGATAGGGCCAGGTGAGGTCTTCGTCGGCATCCGAGTCTGCGAAGAACTTCGCCACGGTCTCGACCGCCAGACGCGACGCCACCTCGCCCGAGCTGTGGCCGCCCATGCCGTCGGCCACCATGTAGAGGTTCTGCTCGGCCATCAGCAAGAAGCTGTCTTCGTTGTGGTCACGCTTGAGACCGACGTCGGTCGCACCGGCAAATTGAACCTTCATGGCCTACTGCTCCTACGGAATATACAGCTCAAGAACCGGCCCCATCGACAGACAGATCCGTTCGGCGACATAAAGGTCGCCATCGATCGAGTAGTCAAACTTTCTGGGCAGTTGCACATCGAGCCGCTGCGCCAGTCGCTCTTCAAAGCCGCGCATGGTCATGGGGGCGGCACGCCAGATGGCGGGCAGGGCGGTCACGATGGAGAGCATCGGCCCCTCGATGGCGAGCGCGCAGAAGCGGTCCGGGTGGCGCCCCGCGCTGGTGAACGGCGAGAGGCCGAGACCTATCTGCTCGGTGGTTGCACACATGAGACAGAACAAGTCTTTGTCTAGCCAAAGTTCACCATCCGCTTGAAGGGTATGGTGTTCTTTGTCGGAAAGTTTCTCAAACAGCGGACCCTGCACCGCCACCGACGCGCAGAGTTTCGCCGCCATCCACGCCGCCGTCAACGGAGAGGTCTGGCCCTCGGCGTAGTAGGTCTTCAGAAAGTTCGCCATCAGACCCGTCCCGAAGATGAAACCGAGCCGCTCCTCCTCACCATCCTCCACCCGCAGCAGCGAACGACGCGTCAGCTTCGGCTCAGACCCCGACGCCACCGATGCACACAATTGCCCCAGGATGCTCATCGGTGTTCCGCGGATCCCCAGGCTGTCCGTCACATTGTTCATCGTTCCACCGCGAAGCAGCGAGACGCGCGGCAGAGCCCGCCCGCTGCTCACCTCGCCAAAGGCCGTCAGCACCTGATGGTTGGTCCCATCGCCACCGTTGATTGCCAGGTAACGGTAGCCGCGCTCAAACACCGTGCAGGCATCCCGACGGAGCGCCAACATGTCCTCCGGTTCGAAGAAGTCAGCCTGCTCGCCGTAGGCCGTCTTCAGCCCCGCGAGGAGGTCGGGGCGCAGCCGATTCTGTCGCGAACGGCGGTTCGAAAAGACGGCGACCTGTTTGCTCACCAATTTTCTCCCATCGTCAGCGGACTGCCGTCTCCGGTCAACCGGCTCTCGGAGCGATGACGCAGGCGGTCAGGGGTTCGGCGTCGCCATCCGGCAACCGTCACCCCTACCCAATTTTGCCCACCTCTGCCTTGATTTTGACACGGTGGCGCACTATCGGTTGCCCCGTTCCTCGCTGGACGGCCCACGTACAACCCCCCAGGCCGTTGATACGGTGTACGCGCTAGTATCAGGCGCTCCAGCGAGGGACCTTTCTTCACGCATCTCGTCATCTTGGCCCTAGGTCAGGACTGAGGGTTCTTGAGGTCCTGCAGGATCATCTTCACAACGCTCTTGAGTGTGTCGAAGACGCCAGGCCCCTCAGGATGACCGGCTGCCGCTTCGAAGTCAGGCGCGCCCCCCGGATTGAACTCCGCACGAAGCTCCTCGACCGAGTTGATGTTCGGCAAGTCCCGCTTGTTGTACTGCACCACGAAGGGGAGCTT
>CAIWGR010000113.1 GCA_903912275.1 uncultured delta proteobacterium | reverse complement strand
CGCCATCGTTGGCGACCCGCTCGAACGACGGCACACCCTTGACCACGTCGACCTGGTCGAGCTGGTAGCAGAGGCAGGGCGACTGACCGACGCCGCCACAGTTGTTGGTGTCGACGATGCCGGTGTCGGGGCAGACATAGCCGTCACGGATCTCTTGGATTTCGGCGCGGGTGCTGGGCGGGGTGGAGACCATCGCCGTCGAGCCCTGCACGCCGAAGAGCGAGACATAGGCGTGACCGGCGGGGAAGACGTGGATGTCGGCAGGCGGCGCAACGCCCGTCGCGTAGGAGCCGAGCGCGTCGGTGGTGCCGGTGGTCGAGACACCGTCTTTGATGACAACCACGGTTGCTCCAGCGAGCGGCGCGCGGCTGCTCTCGTCGACGACGGTGACGCGGATGCCCTCGCCCGAGGCGGAGGCAGCCAGCGTGGTGATGTTGACGGTGTCGCCAGTGTCAGCAGCGTTCTCAGCCACGCGGGCGCGAACCGTGGTGGAGCCGCCGATGTCAGCTGCGGTGAAGAGGCCATCGAGGTTCACGCTGCCGGTGCCGACGGTGGTGTCCCATATGATCTCCGCATTGGGGTTGGTGATCTCCGGGTTGGCCGGGTCGACGGCAACGGCCCAGAGCTGGATGCTCTCGGTCGCAGCGATCAGCGAATCGGGGGTCACGATGCGGGCGACCAGTCCGGTCGCGACCGGCGCGGTCTGGCAGCGGCCCTCCGCGCAGATTTCGTCCGCGCCGCAATCGGCAGCGCTGGCGCAGACACCCGTCACGCACTTGCCGGTGTCAGGCAGGCAGATGCAGGGGTATCGGGTATCGGGGCAGACCTCCTCCGCGATGCGGTTGTCTTCGCAATCCTGGTTGGTGGCGCAGGCGAAGGGGGCGATGCAGCAGAACTCGCCGGTCGTGACCGCTGAGGCCTCGCAGGTGGTGCCCGGCTGGTAGCCCGCGTCGGTGCAGATGGCGAGGCGGGCGCGGCCGCTCCGCTCATCGACGCAGGAGATGGTGCCGGGGCAGGGGCCAAGGTCGGCAGAGCCTTCGGTATCTACGGAGGTGTCGGCGCCCGAACCACCCGTGTCGGCGGAGGTATCTGCGCCAGATCCCGAGCCATCCGCCGAGGTGTCGCCGATCGTCTCGGTCGAGGTCTTCGTGTCGTCGCCACAGGCAGCGAACGACATGGCAAGAGAGGCGAGAAGCAGGCGCGAAAGGCGGCCGAGATTGCGAGACATGGGCGCTCCAAAAACGAAAGGCAGACAGCGTGAATGGCTGCCGTGCCGTTAGCCCATGCGAGGCCTCCGGTTCAAGCGGAAGCGTCACACGAACGAACGGTCGTTGACCTAGTTCTCGCCCGGGCTCGCCGTGGCGGGGGCCGTGAGTCCAAGACGGTCTGCGATGGCAGCGGGCGGGGTCATGCGCTTGGGCATCTTCTCGCCTGGACGGCCCAGCTGGCCGCAGGCGGCCATGCGGTCGTCTCCGCGTGTCTCACGAATGGTCGTGTGAACATGCTTGGAGGCGAGGAAGGTCCGGAAGGCCTCCACCCGCTCGCGCGGCGAGGTCTGGAACTCGGTCCCTTCGTGCGGATTGAAGGGGATGAGGTTGACCTTGCAGGGCACCTTCTCGATCAGCTTCACGATGCGGCGTGCATCGTCGAGGCTGTCGTTGACATCCTTCAGCATCACATACTCAAGCGTGATGCGGTCGCCGTTGCGGAGCGGAAACTCGCGCAGGGTCTCCATGAGCACTGCGAGCGGATACTTGCGGTTGATAGGCATCAGCCAGTCGCGCATCTCGTCGGTGGTGGCGTTGAGGCTGACGGCCAGCTTGGCATCAGACTGCAGGCCGAGCCGCTTGATCTCGGGCACCAGGCCAGAGGTGGAGACGGTGACCTTGCGGTGGCTGAGTCCGAGGCCTTCGCGGTCGATGAGGATCTGCGTCGCCGGGATGACATTGTCGGGGTTATGCAGCGGTTCGCCCATGCCCATGAAGACGATGTTGGAGATGTGACCCTCCGACTCGAACATGCGGCGGGTCTGGGCCACCTGGTCCACAATCTCTGCGGTGCTGAGGTGGCCGCGGAGACCCATCTTCGCCGTCAGACAGAACTGACAGTTCATCGCACAGCCAACCTGGCTGCTGATGCAGAGCGTGACCCGGTTCTCCGACGGGATGAGCACCGACTCGATGACGGCGCCCGAGTCGAGTTTCCAGGTAATCTTGCGGGTGCCGTCGGAGGCGCGGAAGACCGCATCCACCGCAATGGCATCCACCCTCGCGAGCTCCACCAGCTTTTCGCGGAGCCCCTTCGAGAGGTCGGTCATCTCCTCAAACGAGGAGACGAACCGGATGTAGAGCCACTTCCAAATCTGCGTGACGCGGAAGGGCCGCTCTCCCAATTCTTCGACAAGCCAGCGCTCGAGCTCGGACTGGGTCAGCCCCTTGAGGAGCAACCTGCCCTGCCCGTCTCGGGGCAGCTCGTCTGCGGGTCGAAGAATGGGAGGCGCGTTCATGCCTAGCGGGCGCCGTGAAGTTCGGTGCCCGAGAAGAAGAAGGCGATCTCATTGGCCGCGTTCTCCAGGCTGTCGGAGCCGTGGACGGTGTTCTCGCCGATGGAGAGCGCGAACTCCTTGCGGATGGTGCCCTCAGCGGCGTTCGCCGGGTTGGTGGCGCCCATGATGTCGCGGTTGGCGGCGACGGCGTTCTCGCCCTCGAGGACGGTGACGAACACCGCGCTGCGGCTCATGAATTCGACGAGCTCGCCGAAGAAGCCACGCTCGCGGTGGACCCAGTAGAAGAGCTCCGCCTCGCGAACCGAGAGATGCATAAGACGAGCGCCGACAACCTTGAGGCCGGCATCCTCGAACTTGGTGAGGACCTTGCCAATGAGGTTGCGCTCAACGCCGTCGGGCTTGATGATCGAGAGGGTGCGTTCAATTGCCATGAGATTCACTGATGTTGCAGGTGAGAGGCGCCCATCGGGCACCGGGGATTCGCCGGAACGAATCGAAGAGAGGATTTATGCCTTGCCGATGGCGCGGGCGAGCGTGATACCGAGCTCAGCGGGCGACGGTGCGATGTGCACGCCGGCCTCGCGGAAGGCGTCGAGCTTGGCCTCAGCCGTGCCCTTGCCGCCCGAGATGATGGCGCCTGCGTGGCCCATGCGGCGGCCCGGAGGCGCCGTGCGGCCAGCGATGAAGCCAACAACGGGCTTCGTCATGTGCTCCTTGATCCAGGCAGCGGCAGCCTCTTCGGCGGTGCCGCCGATCTCGCCGATCATGATGACGGCGTCGGTCTCCGGGTCGTCCTGAAAGAGCGAGAGCACATCGATGAAGTTGGTGCCGTTGACCGGGTCACCGCCGATGCCGACGCAGGAGGACTGACCGATGCCAAGCGCGCTGAGCTGACCAACAGCCTCGTAGGTGAGCGTGCCGGAGCGGCTCACGACGCCGATGCGGCCGGGCTTGTGGATGTGACCGGGCATGATGCCAATCTTGCACTGGCCGGGCGTGATGACGCCGGGGCAGTTGGGACCGACAAGCCGCGACTTGGTGCTCTTGAGGTACTCTTTCGCCCGCACCATATCGAGGACGGGGATGCCTTCGGTGATGCAGCAGATGAGACGCACACCGGCCTCGGCGGCCTCGATGATGGCCTCGGCGGCGAACGGCGGCGGAACGTAGATGACGCTGGCGTCTGCGCCGGTCTCTTCGACGGCCGCGCGGACCGTCTCAAAGATGGGGAGCTGGTTCTCCCAGAGCTGACCGCCCTTTCCGGGGGTCACGCCGCCGACCATCTTGGTGCCGTAGGCGATGGCCTGGGTGGTGTGGAAGCTGCCTGCCGAGCCTGTGATGCCCTGACAGATGACCTTGGTATTGGCATCGACGAGAATGGCCATGTTGGTATCTCCGAAAGTCTGCGTGAAGGTAGATTAGGCGCGGTTGATGGCGGCGATGATCTTGCGGGCGCCGTCGGCCATGTCGTCCGCGGGGATGACGCCGAGGCCGGACTCCGAAAGAATCTTCTTTCCGAGCTCGACGTTGGTGCCCTCGAGACGGGCCACGACGGGAACCGTCAGGCCAATCTCCTTGCTCGCGGCGATGATGCCGTTCGCGATGACATCACACTTCATGATGCCGCCGAAGATGTTGACGAAGATGCCCTTCACGCGCGGGTCGCTGGTGATGAGGCGGAAGGCCGCGGTGACCTTCTCCTGCGTCGCGCCGCCGCCCACATCGAGGAAGTTGGCCGGCTCGGCGCCGAACTGCTTGATGATGTCCATCGTCGCCATGGCAAGGCCTGCGCCGTTGACCATGCAACCGATGTTGCCGTCGAGGTTGATGAAGGCGAGGTCATACTTGCTGGCCTCAATCTCGGCGGGGTCCTCTTCGGTGAGGTCGCGGAGCTCGACGACTTCGGGGTGCCGGTAGAGGGCGTTGGCCTCGAAGTTGACCTTGCCGTCGAGCGCGATGATTTCGCCGCCCTTGGTGAGGACAAGCGGGTTGATCTCGACGATGGCGCAGTCGAGGTCGATGTACATCTTGTAGAGCTTCTGGATGAAGTCGATGGCGCTGTTGACCGACTTGCCCTTGAGGCCGAGGCCGAGCGCGAGCGTGCGGGCCTGGAAGGAGGTCATGCCAAGGAGCGGGGTGACGGCCTCGCGGAGAATCTTCTCCGGGCTGTGCTCGGCCACCTCTTCGATGTCCACGCCGCCTTCCGACGAGGCCATGAAGGTGACCTTCGAGGTGTCGCGGTCAAGGACGACGCCGAGGTAGAGCTCGCGGTCGATGTCGCAGCCCTCTTCGATGTAGAGCCGGCGAACGAGACGGCCCTCGGGGCCGGTCTGATGCGTAACGAGCGTGGCGCCGAGGATGGCAGTCGCATGTTCGCGGACCTGCTCAAGCGTGCGGGCCAACTTGACGCCGCCAGCCTTGCCGCGACCTCCGGCGTGAATCTGCGCCTTGACGACCCAGAGCGTGCCGCCCAGCTGCTCCGCGGCAGCCACAGCCTCGTCTACCGTGAAGGCAGGGATGCCGCGCGGAGTCCGGATACCGAACTTCTGGAAGAGTTGCTTCGCCTGATACTCGTGAATGTTCATACGACGCTCCGCTACGGGCGCCTGCTGGGCGCCGAAGGTTCCGAACCTGCCCCGATGAAGGGCGCCCTCTGCTAGCCGAGCGGAGCGCGAACTTCAAGAACGATGCCGCAGCGCGGCATGGACTTAGTAGAGGAATTCGTCGTCGCCATCGCTCCGGGTCACCCAGAGGATGGTGTCGGCTTTCACGCTCGGGTCGAGGGCTGCGTAGGCGGCCTGCATCGCCGCAACGTGCTGGTCTGCGTAGGCGATGACATGGAGAATCTGCTTTACCCAGCGGTCGCCTGCCGAGACGTGGGCGCTGCTCTCTTGAATGTCGGTCAGCTTGCGGGTGAGAAGCGCGGAGGCAGTAGCCTCCGAATAGACGGCGTCGCGCGGGAAGCCGACGGCGCGGGTGACGCTTACGCCGACCTTCATGCCATCGATCTCCACGAGGATGTCGGTGATGGAGCCCGAAACATCGTAGACGACCTCGGTTTCGGTCTTCACAAGGGTCGCACCCTCACAGCGGGTTAGGACCTCAAGCGAGAAGATCTCCGACTCCAGCGAGGAGCCACCGGCGTTGCCGTCTGCAACCATCTCCTGGCCGCCGCTGGTCAGCAGGCCGAGGTCGGCGG
>CAIWGR010000112.1 GCA_903912275.1 uncultured delta proteobacterium | reverse complement strand
TCCGCGAGCAGCCCCGCGAGCCGGTCGGCAAAGACCTGCGCCCCTTGGTTCACGCGGTAGAACTCCTCGAGCCCCGAAAGCGGGATGGCCCGGTCGGGGAAGGCCTCGAAGAGCCTCCAAAGAATCGCCTCGCCCTCGGCGGGCCGCTTGAGGCGAGCCCAGTAGGTCTTGGCGAGCAGGATCCAGCTCCGCTGGTCTGCCACTTCGGGCGGCGTCGGCAGCTCGCCCTCGAGCAGTTCGACGCAACGCTGCGGATCGCCGAAGCTCCCGTGCGCGCTCGCGAGCCGCATCGTCCACTCGCGCGACCGTGGGATGAGGCTATGGGCCTCTTCGAGCGCTGCCAGCGTGCGCGCCTTGTCGCCGCCCTGCCCCTGGTGCAGGCTGGCGAGCCGGCCGAGAAGCTCGACGCGGCCCTCGCCACGGCAGCCCGACGCGAGGCAGTCCTCAATGGTCGCACGGGCCGCCTCGAGGTTGCCACCCAGCTCCTCCAGCCGCGACTTGTCGCGGGCATAACTGGTCTCCGCAGGCGCGTAGAGCACCGCCACGCCGAGCGCATCGATGGCATCGGAGGGCCGCTTGAGCTGCTCCAGCGCACGGGCGCGGCGGGCGGCGAGTGCTGCACATCCGTCGGGCGCGGGAGGCGCCTCCAAGAGGTGCTCCGCGATGGCCTGTTCGAGCCCCTCGAGGTCACTCGCATTCCAGAGCGCCGCGTAGACCTCGTTGCGAATCTCGCTCCCGTAACAGCCCAGCGCCGCCGCCTCGCGCAGCGACCGCGACCGCTCCTCGGCATCGAGCGAAGGCTCCGCTGCAAGGTCGAGCCAGGCACGGATTGCCCGCACCGCATCGCCCATCCCGCGCGCCAGCTCCTGCCAGCGCGTGACCATCGCCTCATTCCGACCGAGCGCCCGCGATGCCGCAATGGCGAGGCGCTGCTGCAGCTCTCCACCCTCCAGGCCGACCAGCGCGCCCACTGTCACACCGGCGCCGGCAATCTCCAAGAGCAGCGCCCGATCTGGCTCCTGCACCTCGGCGCGGTCAGACGAACCAGCACTCTCACGCACGAGGAACCGGGCAACCTCGGGGAGCAGGTCGGTTGCCACCGCTGCATCCGGGACCACACCGTGAAGGTCGGCGGCATGCCAGTGCACCACGGCCTGCTCCACCGGTCCGGCAGGCGCGCTGCTTCGGAAGGAGAAGGCCAGCCGCGCATCGCCCGCCCGCAGCGCCTCGATGGCGCAATGCTCCGAGGC
This sequence comes from uncultured delta proteobacterium, assembly GCA_903912275.1. Taxonomy (GTDB): domain Bacteria; phylum Myxococcota_A; class Bradymonadia; order REDH01; family REDH01; genus CAIWGR01. The sequence continues at coordinate 1,089 of CAIWGR010000112.1, read as the reverse complement.
CCGAACAGACGCTGGGTCTTCGCCCGCAAGCGTCGACCAGACCTCGAGCCGGCGAACCTCACTCAGGGTCGCCCCACCCCGCTCCACCGCCAGCTCCAGCATCGCCTGGCGCAGGTCTGCACCCGCCCGGTCCGCACCCGAAAGCAGCAGCGACACCGCCCGCTCCCGATCGGGATCCGAAACGCCCTCGGCAGACCAGAGCCGGTCCACGCCGCTCACCGCCGCCGTCGCAGAAGCCGCATCATCAAGCGCGTCGAGATAGGCGGCAAAGGCCTCGCCGGGCCGCAACAGCGACCACTCCAAAATCTCCGCTGCGCGGAACCGCAGGCGAGCGCGAGAGACCGCATCCTGCGCCTCTGCCGCACGCGCGACCACCGAGGCCAGCCGTGCCTCATGACGACCCATCGCCTCGTTCAGCCGCTCCATCCACATCTGCGCTTCGTCGCGTGAGGAGGGCGACAGTTCAGCAACCTGACGCCAAGCCTCCATCGCCAGCTCGGGCTGCGAGAGATGCACCGCATACCACTCGCCCAGCTGGCGCAGGCAGCGGAGCCGCTGCGTCGTCACCGTAGAGGCGCGCAACACACGCTCCGTCAGCGTCGCCAGGTCTTCCCACCGGCCCTGCGACTGCAGCAGTTGACCCAGCCCGCGCAGCGCCTCCTCGGCAAGCACATCCTCATCGAGCGCACGCAGCCAGTAGCGCTCAGCAAGCGTCAGGTCGCCCACGGCGCGACGGCAGACCTCGGCCACGCGGCAGAGCACCGAGATGCGCGAAGCCTTGTCCGCGGAGAGCTGCGCCACCTCGCGATCGGCAAGCCGCAGATAGTCGGCCCACCGCTCCCGCGCCGCGTAGTTGCGGCCCAGCGATGACCAGGCGGCGGGATGCTCCGGTGCGATATCCAGCAGCGCCTCGTAGGCAGCGGCCGCACGCTCCAGGTCGCGCATCCGCATCTCGGCGAGCACCGCAGCCTCTTCCAGAAAGACCACCCGGTCGCGCAGCGGCGAGACCCTGCGGGCGCTCGAGAGCAGCAGTTCGAAACAGTCGGCCCAGCGCATCTGATCGCTCAGCAGCCGCGCCAGTCGACGCAC
>CAIWGR010000111.1 GCA_903912275.1 uncultured delta proteobacterium | reverse complement strand
GGAAGTCACGGTTGAGCTGCTGAATCTCCGCATCGTCTGTGAGAAGCACGGTCGCCTCGACGCTCTCGGGCTGCGAACTGCAGGCAGGAAGCGCCTCCATCTTGCGACGGAACCAGGCCAGGTCCGATGCCGCCAACCCCGTCTTGCCCCTGCGCGTCATCAGCGTGATCATTCCGTCTCTCCTTCGGTCTTCCCCGGCTCTGCGGCGCTCTGTTCCGCGCCTGTCTGCTCCGCTGCGGGCAATGCGGACCGGGCCTCCGGAGGCGCGACCTTCTCCGCCCCTTCATCGCGCGGCTCGTTCCAGCCTCGGTGTTCGAAGCGCGGTCCGCGGTCGGGCCTGAATCGGTATCCGCGATCGCGTTGGTAGGGGTCCTCCCGAAGCTCCTGCTCCCGTTCGAGCGCCTCCTGCCGGTCGTAGGCAGCCACGACGCGCCGAACCAGCGGATGGCGCACAACATCGACCTCCTCGAACCGCACCACCGACACGCCTTCGAGCCCTTCGAGGATTCGCGCCGCGTGGGTCAGCCCCGACGTCTGCTTCTCGATCAAGTCAATCTGGCTGGCGTCACCCGTCACGACCGCGCTCGAGCCGTAGCCGATACGGGTCAGAAACATCTTCATCTGCTCCCGCGTGGCGTTCTGCGCCTCGTCGAGAATGATGAAGGAATCGTTCAGCGTTCGGCCGCGCATGAAGGCGAGCGGCGCTACTTCGATGATGCCCCGCTGCATCCACTGGCTTGCCTTCTCGAAGTCGAGCATCTCGTTGAGCGCATCGTAGAGCGGTCGGAGATAGGGATTCACCTTCTCCTGAAGGTCACCCGGCAGGAAGCCGAGCTTCTCGCCGGCTTCCACCGCCGGTCGCGCGAGCACAATCCGTTTCACCTTCCGCTTGAGCAACGCCGACACGGCCATCGCCATGGCCAGGTAGGTCTTGCCTGTTCCTGCCGGCCCGATGCCGAAGACGAGCGGATGGTTGCGGATGGCGTCCACGTAATGTTTCTGGGTGAGCGTCTTGGGCGAAATGTTGCGGCCGGAAGAGCCGGTGATCACGGAGTCGAGGAAGATGCGTCGGAGATCGGTGTCGGGCGCCTCCTTCAGCAGGCTGATGGCGCGGGTCACATCGGTCGTAGCGAGCGCGTAGCCATCTGCGACGATGCCGTAGAGCTGCACCAGCACGTTCCGCGCGATGATGGCGTCGGCCGGGTCGCCGCTGATGGTGAGCTTGTTCCCCTTCCAGAGGATGTCGACCGTGAGTTCGTGTTCGATGAGGCGAAGAAACTCATCGCGATGGCCGAAGACGGAACGGGCAATGTTGGTGTCGTCGAACTCGAATGACTGAGAACTCATGCGTCCGCGGCCTCACAAAGGGGAGGGCAGACGCTACAGGATTGAGGAAAGGGCGCAAGCAGCCGCGTTCCCGCTCACTGACGCCACGGAAGCAGCGTGTAACCTGTGGCGCGAGCGGCATAGTAGGGTTTGCCGATGCGGCCCGAGGCTGCGAGCTGCCCCGCTCCGAGCCATCGTCCTGTGACCAGTTCGTCCAGGTCTTTGGGGTAGCGCCCGGCGTTCTCGTAGTAGGCCGCGATCGCCTCGCGAATCATCACCAGCCGCGCTGCTTCGGCCGCATGGTTACGACCCACCGGTGCCTCCCGTAGCGTTGCGGCCGCCTCGGTCTCTCGGAAGGCCAGCAGTGGCTCAATCAGGGTCGACGCCACAAGAAATCCGCCCATCGCCCATGCAGCGGAGAGCAGCAGCAGCGAAACCGTGCTGGGGGCAGACTCGGGCTGGCTCATCGCTCCTCCACGGGAGCCGGCGTGCGAACGAGCCGTATCAGCCGCACGAGCATCCCGCACGACAGGAGGCCAAGAACCAGCGCTGCCACACCGCGGAGAATCCCGACCGCTGCAGCTGTCGTCGGCCACCAAGGCTCGGGCGCGGCCAGCAGCGCTACGGCGCTACACGAAAGCAGCAGCAGGAACAGCGAAGCCACCGAGATGGAAGAGGCGAGTCCACCTAGGCCCGGAAGCAGGAGATCGCCGATGGCCTTCAGCCATGCTGCGCGAACGATCTGCTCGTTCGGCCGATGACGAGCCGCCGCCTGCTGCTCCGCGTCCTGAAGTCCGGCGCTGTCTGTCGCGCATAGGTTGCAGCCACCGCCCGGACGCTGCTCGGCTCCGCTGCAGACAGCCCCGCAGGTGATGCAGCGTGAGGAGAGCAGCCCGTCACGTCGGAGAAAGACCGCCAACAGGCCCGCCTGCAGAACCAGCGCGGCAAGCAGCCAGCCGCCGAGCCGCGAAATCATCTCCCCGAGCCCAGGTCGTGCCGAATTGCCCGATCGCGGCGCCGCAGCAGCGCGGGCCCCTGCCTCGCTGAGCCAGGTCGCCGTCAGTCCCGCGGGCGTCGAGCCGAGCGCTTCGCCCGACGCAAACCGCTGCAGTGAGGCCAGCCGTGCTGGATTTGCGAGGAGCCGTGCCGCCTCAGACTGGTCTTCCGGATTGGAGCTTGAACGCAGCGCTCGCGCAAGCGCAACGCCACTCGCGCCTGACGGGTCCGTCGTCGCGGCCAGCCTGAGTGCGTCGCGGCAGGCCGACGAACTGCACCGCTGCGAGATGGTTCGCAGCGCGTAGAGTTCATCGGTCGATACGAGGTTGTCGAGGCGGTCGGCCCGCTCCGTGAGCAGCGGCGCGAAGGCAATACAGAGGGCGGTCGCCGGGATGAGGAGCCTCCTCCACCCCTGGAGGTAGAGCACGCCGATGGATGCCAAGCCTGCCATGCCAACGGAGAGACTTCCCGTCACCAGGGCTGCGCAGGCAACGGTCAACCATGGCAGCGGTCGCGGAACCACGGCACGGACCAGATGGGCTGCAGCGCGGCGCAGGTCCACATGGAAGCAGCCGGCAGCGGCCGCTGCGAGACCGAAGGAGAGTGCCGCACCGAGGATCGTCAGCAGGTCGCCGCCGAGCCGGTAGCCGAAACTCTGCAGCGAGAGCGATGCGGCCGGATCAGCAGCGAGCGCACCCCACATGGCTCGATAGGTCTCGAGCCGCTCCGGCAAGTCCCATGGCGTCTGCTTGGCGAGCAGCAGCTCCCGCGCGGCCCAGGTCTCCGCCGCTCCAGGCGCGCGAGCTCCCGCGAGCACAAGCTCCGTCTCAGCACGCGCGAGGTCGTTCGCACGCAGGTGCTCGATCGCCCGCATCGCCAGCGCACGCCCGTCGTTGGCGCCGCTGCCCTCGCGTAGCGCCTCCAGCGTGATCGGAAGAGGCCGCTCCGCCTCCGCTGCCCGCGCGTCGCCCGCCGTCGAGCAGACGGCAGCGAAGACAAGCGCCGAGACGAGCCCGACCCCTGCTCGCCCCTCCGGTGCATGTTGATGCGTTGACACTTCGAGCAGACCCCACAAGGTGTGCCGCCTCCCTACAACACCTTCGGCCGCGGAGACAAAATGTGCCCGAACGAACCTCAATTGCCTACGCACGGCGCCATCTCGCAGGAGTCCGCGGCGCTTCCCCTCGTTCAAGGTCCTCCCGCGCCGCTGCAACGCTTCGCCGACATCATCGCGACCCTGCGTGGGCCGAAAGGGTGCCCGTGGGACCTCAAGCAGACGCACGAATCGCTCCGTCCCTACCTGCTCGAGGAGAGCTACGAACTGATCGATGCGATCGATTCGGGCAACGATGACGCCATCGCGGAGGAGCTCGGCGATGTGCTGCTGCAGGTCGTGCTCCACGCGCAAATCGCCCATGATCGCGGGGCATTCGACCTCGCGCAGGTGATTGCGCTGGTCTCCGACAAGATGGTGCGGCGCCATCCCCATGTCTTCGCCGGCGGAACCGCCGAAGATGCGGAGGCGGTCCTCAAGGCCTGGAAGGAGCTCAAGCGAGCAGAAGGTCGGGGACTTCTCGAAGGGGTTCCCCGCTCCGCTCCGGCGGTGCAACGCGCCCAACAGATCGCGACGCGTGCAGGGAGCGTGGGCTTCGACTGGCCCTCCGCGAACGAGGTTATCGCCAAGATCAAGGAGGAGACCGCCGAGGTCGAAGAGGCCATGGCATCGGGCTCGCTGGATGCGATGGAGGATGAACTTGGCGACCTCATGTTCGCCGTCGTCAACCTCGGCCGGAAACTCGGACTCGATGCAGAGGCTGCCCTCCGCAGGACCAACGCGAAGTTCGAGCGGAGGTTTGGCGGTGTGCTCTCTCGGCTTGCCGACCGCGGCCTCCTGCCGGAGCAATCCGACCTCGCCGAGATGGATGCGCTCTGGGAGGAGGTCAAGCGCGAGGAGCGCGGCCTGCGTTGACGGGCATGGGGGCGGCGGGTAGCCTTCGGACCTTGTTTGATTGTCGCTGATTCTGGGAGAGTTTGATGGGCTCCATCTCGCGCATTTGGTCTTTGATCGCGGCTGCCGCTGTCTGCAGCGCAGTCTGTTTTGCTGCAGCGCTCCCCACGCAGGCGGCACCGGCACCCGCACCTGCCGCGCCGGACGAACAGAAAGACCTCGCGCGGGTCGCCTACCTGGCAGGTCGTGAAGCCTTCAACGCAGGCCAGTTCGAGGAGGCCGTCCGCCAGTTTCTGCGCGCCGACTCCATCGTTCCCAAACCCCTGCTCCACTTCTACATCGCCCAGGCTCAGGCCGGTCTTGGCCAATGGGTAGAGGCGCGCGAGAGCCTCAAGAAGTTCGCTGCGACTTCGGAAGAGGCAGCAGCCCAGGCCGTCACTTTGGCCGCTGAACTCGACGAGGCAATCGCCACCGACTCGGTGCGCCTCGCACGCGAAGGTGTTGAGGATGCCATTGTGAAGGCCAACGGCTCCACGCCGCCTCCGCGCTCCGCACAGCGATACGCGCTCGGCACGAATGTGCGCGATGTTCCAGTTCAGATTGCCTCTAACCCTCCCGGCGCCGCCATCTTCGTCGACGACCTCGAGCTTGGCTCTATCGGCAATACCCCGCTCGCGACCCGCCTCTTTGTGGGGCCCCACCTCATCGCCATCGAACTCCCCAACAAGAAGCCGGCCCGTCGTGTCGTCCAGATTACCGTTCCCCAGGCCGGCGAAGAGATTCCCCGCATCTCCTTCGACCTCGAACAGTTGATGGTGACCGTCGCGGTAACCAGCGAGCCGGCCTCCGCAATGGTTTGGTACATCGGGGCCGACGGCACGCGCCGCAGGCTGGGCATGGGCCACTTCAAGGGGGAACTTCCAGCCGGAAACTGCACCTTCATTCTGCAGCAGGGCGGCCGCGATCGGCGCGTTCCGTTCGTGGTGGCGCCGGTAGCTGACGGCTCCGAGACACCCATCCGTCTTTCGCTCAACGAGACCGAGGCTGCCCGTGGTGGTCCGGTCCGCATCGGCCATCTGCGCGTGGTGATGGATGGCCTGAGCGGAGATCTCTTTGTCGACGGCGCGAAGGTGGGCAGCGCGCCGGCCGAGACGGTGATCGACCTGCCGCCGGGGCCCCACAAGCTTGAACTGCGGCGGCCGGGCCATTCGACCTGGATCCAGTCCATCAAGGTCAGCCCCGACGCCGAGACCGTTGTCTACCCGTCCGACATGCCCGAGGATTGACCGTGATCGTTTCGCCCAAGCCCCCCTCCTCCGTCTCCGTGTTCGAGCCTGCCGAAACCAAGGAGGTCCTCGCGACCCTGACCTCGACCTTTCGGGCCTCGCTCCGTCCCACGGAGGCATTCGGGCTTTCGGCCGTGATTGCAGAGGGGCATGTGGAGATCACCTTGGTGCTCGCCCGTGCCGATCAGTCTGAGGTGGTCGCGCTGGTCGCGGCGAGCAAGATGGCAGACGGCAAAGCCGAGAGCCTCGCTGTTGCCCGGGCTCGCAGCATCGACTTTCTCGGCGGCTGGCTCGAAGACTATTTCGCCGGCGAACGCATCCCTGGTCCCCACCACGACTGGCGCGAGTATGACCTCGATGGTGAGACTGTGCTGTTCCGCGGGGAGTGGTCCAACGCGGCGCTCGAGTCGCAGGCCGACGCAATCCTCGCCGCGGCTGAACGGGAAGCGTGAAGCGCCCGGCCGCCGACGCCGCCGTGCTCACCGGTGCGGTGCTCTTCTACGGCTTCATGGTGCTCGCCGCCGTCGGTATCGCCCGCTGGCTCGACGCCCCCCTCTTTGTTCTCCGTCCGGAGGCCCGCTGGCCCGTCTGGCAGTCTGCCGCTGCGGGTGCGGGCGTGGGCTTGGCGGTTGTTCTCCTCTCTCGCCAACTCACTGCCCGGTTCGTCTGGGCGCAGACCATGAATGGGCAGTTTCGAGAGATTCTCGGCATCCCGACGCTGCGCCAGGCGACGGTCCTTGCTGGCGCGAGCGCTGTTGCAGAGGAGATGGCCTTCCGGGGTCTGCTGATGAGTCTGCTTGGGCCTTGGTGGTCATCGCTCCTCTTCGCGGCGGCGCATGTGGCGCCCGGCCGCGTGACATGGCACTGGACCCTCTTCGCCGGCCTGCTCGGGCTGGCCTTCGCGAAGGGAGATCGG
>CAIWGR010000110.1 GCA_903912275.1 uncultured delta proteobacterium | reverse complement strand
TCACCGAGACCCTCCTCTACCTCGCCAAGGTCGCCGACGATCAGAGCGCGCCCAACCAGCTCGCCCGCCGCGCCCTCGTCGAGAACGGACACGGCCTGCACCGCGCCGGCATCGGCCTCATGCATGCAACCCACGCCGAGCGCAGCCACCTCGCCGGAACGGTCCTGAACCTCGTCCCCGAGGTTGCGCCGCTCCTGCAGGCCCTCTTCGCGCTGCTGCACACGCCGCCCGCCGACCGGGCCGCCACCAGCGCGGCAACCCGCACCCTGCTCGACGCCCTCCACCCGCTGCTTCGGGCCGAGTCGCCGCTCAAGAGTGGTCCCCATCTCGGTACCCTCATCACCTGGCTCGTCGGCCTCTTCGGGCCCCGCCCCGATCGCATGGGCCAGTGGCCTGCGCTCACCCTCTTTGCGGCGGCCCGCTACCTCCGCGACATCTCCCGTCGCCAGGAGCTCTACGGCCACCCCGACGCACCGCTCCCCGAGCTCCCCTTCACCCGCGCCGGCTTCAAGCGGGCGCTCCGCGAGCTCGGCTTTTTCCCGCAGGAAGAGAGCGATCTCGAGCGGGTCTTCCGCGCCCTCGCGGCAGCGGAGGTCGCCAGCGATCTCCCCCGCCCCAAGCTCGACCATCTCCGCGCCTTCAAGGTGATGATCCCCCGCCTCAAGGGCTTCCCCGTCGCGGCCCGCACCTGGCTCGCCCGCTACGAGCACCTCCTCACCGCCTGGAGCTACCGCGGCGCCGAGCTCCGCGACCGTCGCGCCGATGCGCGCCACCTCGCGGCCAACCTCATCACCGACATGCCCACCATCGGCATCTGCCGCGCCTACGGTCGCGTCGCCGGCGGTGCCCATCCGGCCGCCGCCAGCCTCTGCGAAGCGCTGCTCCACGCCGACCATCCCATGATGCGTCAGCTCGGCGAATTCTTCACCGCCACCGGTGACGCCGCAGCCTCCGACGCTGCCGTCAGCCAGCGCCTCGAGGCCGCCGTCGCCGCAAAGGCCATCTCCCGCGAGTCGCTCGCCTTCTCCTCCGCCATCGTCGACCATGCCGTCGCACGCGCCGGCGCCGGCAACCCCATCATCGGGCTGCCGCTCCGCGCACCCGAACTCGCCGGCAGCTCGCCGCTCCTCCGCCACTTCCTCTACTGGCGCGCCTTCTGCCGCTCCATCGACCCCAGCGACAGCGCCCGCTATCTCGACTTCTTCGAGCGGCTCGCACCCAGCGCCGGCGACCTCTCCGTCAAGCAGCTCATCGAGGTCGGCTCGCTCGCCCGTCAGGTCTCCCGCAAGGCGCAGACCGAGGTGAAGGGCTCGCCCGTCTGGGGCACCGCCACCGCCACCGCGCTCGACACGCTGCTCTCCGATGCACCCGGAACGCCCGGCGCGGAGCGCTACCACGACCTCGTGATCAACCTCGCAGAGCTCGATGGCGACGCCCTCGCCGCACGGCTCCCGCAGCTCATCGCTCGCACGCCGGTCGACGAACTCCCCCGCCTCCTCGAGAGCATCCGCCGCAGCCCCGCCCGCGGCCAGATGGTCCGCAGCGAAGCCTTCGCCGAGCTCGGCCACACCCTCGCCCCGGCCACCTCGCTGGCTGCTGCCCGCGCCCGCGTCGAGTGGGTCCGCTGCGCCATCGAGCGGGCCAAGAATGCCGTCAGCGTCCGCTGGCTCCTCGAGCCCGCCGGCGACCAGAACTGGTCCTGCGGCGCCGCCTTCGCAGGCTTCTTCGAGAGCTCCCGCAGCGAGTGCGTCGCCGCCCCCGAGGCCGCCGTCATCATGCTCCTCGAGCTCGCCGCAAAGAGCCTCTCTGAGCCCCAACGCGACCTCGTGATGAACCAGATTGCGGCCCACACACAGTGGCCCGCATCGGAGCGGCTCAACCTGCTCCTCGAGGGCAACCAGCCCGCCGCCGCCGTCGGCTTCATGCAGCGCCACGCGCTCGGCGAGGCCGACGCCACGCTCGCACTCTGGACCTCTGCCCTCGCGACCGCCCAGGGCGGCGCCGCTCTCCGCACCTCCGCCATCGCCCTCCGCGATCTCGAAGGTCGCATGGGCGACCGCTTCGACGCCCCCCGCGCCGCGCTCGAGCAGGCCTTCGCCCGCTACCGCCCCGCACGCTACCTGCCCGAGGGCTTCGCGCAGGCGCTCGACGGCTGGCGTCTCGCCCAGCTCGGCACCTCCGGCAAGACGGTCGAGAGCTTCGCTTCGCAGGCGCTCCGCTGGTCGCTCGACAACGGCTCGCGCCACTTCGTCGGCTTCCTCGCCTGGCTCACCGACGAGCGCACCGCCGCCACCATCGCGCCGCTCCTCGAGCAGCAACTCACCGCAGGGAACGCCGAGTCGGAGCTGCTCGCCGCACTCGATGCACTCCCCTTCGCGCTGGCCTCCGAGAGCTTCCCCTACGCCGACTTCGAAGGGCCGCAGGGCAAGCGCGCAGGAACCCGTCTGGTGGCCTCGGCCATCACCGGCGCCGGCAGCTTTGCAACCCTTGAGCGTGCCGTTGTGAAGGCGGTCACCGCCGTCCTCCAGCATGCCGCAGAGCCGGCCGCCGAGGTGGCTCCGCTCATCGCTCGTCTGGAGGCGCTCGAGCGGGCGCTTGCGAACGCGCCTGTTGCCCATCAGACGGCCGAAGAGGTCGAAGAGGAGCGCGCCGCCTCCGCCGAAGCAACCGCTGCAGAGGCCGCAGAGGCCTCCATGGAGGAGCCATCCTTTGCCTCCGACGCACCCGCTGAGGAATCCTCTGACGAGGCCTCCGCCGAGACCGCAGAAGCCGGCTCCAACGAGGCCGAATCGGCCCCCGATGCGCCCGCCGAAGAGACCACCGATGCAGCCACTCCCGCTGCTGCACAGCGTGCCCCGCGCGGTCGCCGCAACGAGGCCGTCAGCGTCGACGAGAAGCTGGCCCGCAGCACCCGCAAGAGCGCCCGCAAGGAGCTCGCCAAGGGCGTCGCGCTTGCCCTCTCCCTCCTCCGCGAGGTCGACCCGACCATCGTCTGGGCCACCCTCCCCATGCTCCGCCGCGTGCGCGACTTTGCGCCCGCCAGCTTCGACCTCCGCCGCGAGATCATCCCGGTCATCGAGTCGACCGCCGCAACGGCCGGTATGCGGCTCGCAGACCCGCACCACCTGCTCACCACCGACTACCTCGAGCAGGAGTGGGTGGAGCTCGACCGCACCGACCTCGCCGTCTGGATCTCGCTGCTCGTCGCCGTGCAGCAGAAGCACGAGCTGCAGCCCAAGATGGAGCTCCGCCGCAACGCCATCTGCATGCCGCTGCTCCGGGCCAGCAAGCCCAAGCC
>CAIWGR010000109.1 GCA_903912275.1 uncultured delta proteobacterium | reverse complement strand
GGCTGCAGTCGCTCGACAGGGCGCTCGCGGAGCTGCGGGTGGTGGAGCGGAATTGGAAGGAACTCGGTGGCGCTGCGGTGGGCTCCGTGGAGCAGGGCGAGGAGACGCCGGTCATCTCGGTGGGGGCCTGCACGCCAGGCGGGGTGCAGTTTCTGATTCAGCCTGGCCCGCTGCTCTGGAGCGCGGGGTCCGACCTCCCCGTTGTTGTCTCGCACAAGAAGCGGGAGAAGGCCGCCTTTGAAGCCATCGTGACGCTGGCACTCGTTCGGCTGGCAAGCGAGGGAGCGCGCCCCAACGGATTGCAATACGCTTGGTGGGACGCGAAGGCCGGCGCCTACCAGCATGGCGTCTGTGTCTGGCCAGAGGGGCTCGACGAGGGGGCCTGGCTCAAGGAGTTGGCCCGTTTCCGGAGCGAGGCGATGCAGCGACTGGTGCTTGCATCGCGGGAGTTGCTGTTTGATGCACTGAGCAACAGCAAGAACGTCGCGGATGGGCGCTGGCCGGAGGTGCTCGCTCGTTCGCTCGCGGATGTCGATGCCGGGCTCATCGATCGGGTCGGCTGCCTCGGCTGGTTCTTCGACCTGTTGCGCGCGAGCCCGCCCGCAGAGAAGTCGACGAAGGCGAGCCCACGGGGTCCTTCGGAGAGCGACTCCGGTGATGGTCAGGGCGGGGGCGAGGAGGAGACCGCCGGCTTCTTGGTGGATCGGATTTCGAGCGTCGTCGTGAAAAAGGTGGCTGACAGCAAGGGGTACGACTTTCCCGCGCGGCTGATGCGCGAATCGGTGCGGGCACCCTTTCCGCGCCGTGCCGGATCGACGCAGTCGCCGAACTGGGCCGCCACGCTTCACGGCGATGTTGCCTGGTGGAGCGCGCTGGTCGCGCTGCCGGTCATCTTTTCGATGTTTGTGATTTACGACCCCACCAAGGGGTGGGCTTCAAAACGGGGCTATCACACGTCGGTGCCGGTGGCCTCGGCCGTTCGGGCACCGCTGGTTGAGCACGCCACTACGACGGAGGAAGCATGAAGAGCCCGACGAATCAGGGCGCTCGCGGAGCGCTTTGGATGGTGGAGGCGAGCGCCGGCACAGGGAAGACCTATCGGCTGATCAGCGAGGTGCTGCTGGCCGTGTTGCGGGGTGTGGAGCTTCGCAAGGTGCTGGTGGTAACCTTCTCGAAGAAGGCGACGGCAGAGCTCTCGCAGCGTCTGCAAGACCGGCTGCAGCGGTTGCGTAGCGTGCTGGCTGCTTCGAGCGTGAATGAGGCGGATTTCGAGCGGGTGCTAGGCCTGGAGTGTGTGGCCTTCGACGCGTCGAAGCTGGCCGTGTGGCGTGAACGGGTTGCGCGGGCGGTAGGTGCGCTGGAGTCGTCGTCGGTGATGACGCTTCATAGCTTCTGTCAGCGGATGCTGACCCGGTTTGGCGCCGAACTTGGAAGACCCGAGGCGCTTCAGATGGCTCCGGATGCCGCCAAGGCGCAGCGTGAGATTGTGGAGGGGGCATTCGGTCGCTGGCTGTATGGGACTGTCACCGCAGCGCCGGGCGATCTCGGCAAGGCGAAGGGCGACTTTTTGACCAAGATTGCCGGTCTCGACCTGGAGGCGGCGCACAAGCTGATGACGCTCGCGATCTCCCATCCGACTGCGCTCGTCGTGTCTTCCTGGGCGCAGCGCGATCAGGCACCGGAGGCGCTCACGGTGTCGCCCCAGGTGGCGATGGAGCGGTTTGCCGCGGCGGTGGAGCGGGGCGGTGAGCTGGTTGTTGCCTACCGTGCCGCGGCCCAGGAGCTACATGTCCTGATGGGCGAGATTCTGGCGGCGGGCAATGAGGCGGTGGCAGTGGCAGCGCTGTCGAAGGATGCGCGGCAGTTCCGCGCTGCGATGCAGAACTCGGTGGACCCGAAAAAGGGTTTCGGAGGGCTGGCGGCCGGCGGAACGAAGGCCTTTGGGGAGTGGTTGGCGCACTTGCTGGATGGCGACCAAGCCCTGCTGTCTTCGCCGAAGGCCAGAGATCTGCGTGCGGCTTGTGCGTCGGCACGAAGCGAGGGCGGGCAGGCCGAAGGGTTGGCCGAGGGAAGCGTCGGGTTCCTCGCGGCAGCGGAGCTCCTCCTGGAGCGCGCTGCGCTGTGTGACGTCATCAGCGAGGCGCGGACCTGCTGGCTCCGGGCGAGCGGGGCACTTTGGCGCGAACGGCTCGAGCGGGAGGGTTGGTTGACCTTCGACGCGATGTTGGCGGAGCTGGAGCGTGCGTTGCGTCACGCACAGCTTGGCGCGGGGCTTCGGGAGGCCATTCGCGAGGAGTTCGAGGTCTGTCTGGTGGATGAGTTCCAGGACACAGACGACGTGCAGTGGAGCATTCTGCAGCGCTTGTTTGATGAGGCGCCTGCGTGGGATGGTCGCGTCGAGACAGACCCTGCGGAGGCGCCCGGTCGGCACTTCGTGCTGGTGGGGGATCCAAAGCAGTCCATCTACCGGTTTCGTGGCTCGGACCTTTCGGTCTACACCGAGGCCAGAGATGCGGCGGCGCAGCGGGGTCAGATTCAGACGCTCGACACATCGCGGCGCACCAGCACCGGGCTGATGTATGCGTTGAACCTGGTCTTTGCGCCGGTGCTGCCCAACGATCCATCCGGCGCGGCGCATCCGGCGTGGCCCTTCGTGCACGACTCGATCCGCGCCGGTGCGGTTGGAAGCCTGGCAGCCGACGAGGATCCCAACGCCGCGCTCGAGTTTGTGATTGTGGAGAAGGAGAACAAGGTGGAGACCGCGCGACGCATCGCTGCGCGGGTTGCGGCAGACCGGAAACTGCTGGTTGCGCCAGAGCAGCGTGGACATGTGCCGTCGGTCGCCGTGCTGGTTGCTTCGCACGCGGATGGCGCGCTTCTGGAGCGGGAGTTCCGGGCGCTGGGGCTCTTCTGCCGCCGCCGTGAGCTGCCGCTGATGCAGACCGAAGAGGCTACGCGGGTGATGCAGTGGTTGAACTTCCTGGCCAAGCCGGAAGTCGAGCGCCATCGGCGGAGCCTGGCCCTCGCACCCTGGCTTGGCTGGAAGGTTGAGCCGCTGTCGCGGGTGGTCCGCAAGGGCGGGGCAGCGTGGGCTGACTGGCTGGAAGCGCTCGATGATAGCCGGCGTGTTTTCCTGGAGCAGGGCGTCTTGGCCGGGTTTGAGCGGCTGATGCAGCGGCGGGAAGGGTGGGAGCGGCTGGCTGCCGACGAAGACGGCGAGGCGATGACGGACCGCCTCCGGCAGGTGCTGTCGGAGCTTGAGCATCGTGCATCGGAGATGGGGCGTTCTGCAGCGGAGTTGTTGCGCTGGATGTCCGAGGAGGAGGCGAAGGGCGACGGGTCTGAGGTGGTCGTTCGTGCTCGTCCGTCAGAGGGAAGCGGCGATGCGGTCGATATCTGGACGGTCCATGTCTCGAAGGGGCTGGAGGCCGACATCGTCTATCTCCCGTTCCTGTCGGGTGACGGGATGCAGGAGCGCGCCACGGTTCGCAAGGGCACCTATGTCTTCAGTGCGCCGGACGCGCAGGGGAGCCGGCGGCGCTGGCTCGATACCCGGGTGCTTCGGCCGTCACCGGACAAAGGCCCTGACGCCGCTTCGGATGAGGCGGGGGTGAGCCTCTTTGCGAAGGCGTTGGCGACGCGGGAGATCCGGACGGAGAAGGCGCGCATGGCCTATGTTGCGATGACCCGCGCCCGCCATCGGGTGGTGGTCTGGTGGACGGCGTCGGACGCTGCCGGCAAGGGGATGCTGCAGCCGGTGTTGCTGCGTCGTCCGCCTGTGGCGCTCGACAAGCAGGCTGGTCAGCCCGAGACGTTTCAGGTTGGCGATGACCTGTGGTCGTTTGCCGAGGCTCCGCCGGTTCCGGGCGGGCCGAAGCCTATGGGCGCCGCCGAGTTTGTGCTGCGGAAGTGGGCGGAGTTGGCCTCGTCTGGGACCGATAGGCTGTTGGGGCGGATTGAGGTTCATCGTGACGATAGCCCGTGGTTTGAGGCGGCCGAGAAGCTGCGGGAGGCCTACGCGGCTTCGCAGACGGGCGATGCTGGCGCCGAGCAGGCGCTCGCGCAGGCCCGCAAGGAGCTTGAAGCGCGCTGGAAGGTTGCGGCGGGGCGGGCGCATGCGGTTGCCTCGGCCAAGCGGAGCTTCACCTCGCTGAGTCAACGGCTCAAGAACCAGGAAGAGGCAAAGGCGGCAGTTCAGGCCGACGTGGGTGAGGCGGCTGTGGAGCGGAGTGATGACGAGGCTGATACCGGCACCTTCTCGCGTGATGCACGTTGGGATGGGTTGGCGGGCAAGGCGTTCGGCAATCTCGTGCACTCCTTCTACGAGGAGCTCGACTTTGTTTCGGAGCGCAGCGTGGACGATATGTTCGATGCGACGGAGCTGCTGAGGCGCCATGTCTCGCTCCATGCGCGCAGCCGGCTTGCGACCTTCGACACGGCCGGTGGTTGGGGAGAAAGCCTGCTCGCAGATCTGCTTGGCATCCTCCGGGTGCCGCTTGCCGGGGGTGCGGCTGGCGCGGGCTGCTCGCTCTCGGCGGTGTCGCTCGAGACGCGCGCAGACGAGAGCAGCTTCGACATGCGGATGTGCGATAGCCGGAAGGCGGCCGCGGCGATTCTGGACGGGTTTGAAGGAACGGAGGCGTGGCGCGGCTACTTCGAGCGGCTCGCGCAGGGACTCTGGAACGAGAAGGGCATCCTGACCGGCAAGATGGACCTTGTGTTCGCGCGGCCCGGTCGAGACGGGCGTCCGCGCTGGTTCATCGCTGACTACAAGACGAACCTGCTCAACCCCGAACGATCGCAGGATGCTGCCTTCGCGCGGTACGAATCGGGCCGGCTGTTCGAGGCGATGGCGCACAGCGAGTATCTGCTGCAGCTGCTCATCTACACGGTGGCCTGGCACCGGCACCTGCAGAACACGCTGGGTGCTGATTACGACTACGACCGCGACTTTGGCGGTGTCTACTACCTCTACATCCGCGGTATGGAGCAGGGTTCGGATCGTGGGCAGTTCTTCATCAAGCCGCCACGCGCCTGGGTGGAGAAGCTGTGTGCCGCGTGGGGCAGTCTTGTTCACGATGCGGAAGGGGAGGCAGCAGAATGAGCAGCGAGGTGGCTGAAATGGAGAAGCAGGTTGGCGTGAGCGGCTGGCTCGGCCGTCGATTCGGTGATGCGGCAGAGGTCTATCTGAAGGCGCTGATTGCTGAGGCTGTGGCGCCGTTGGCTTCCGAGGAGGTTGACGCAGCGGCGGAGCAGACTGTCGTGGAGCCGTTGGAGGAGTCGCGGAACAAGGCGGTGGAGGAGGTCTGGGTGCTGGCTGTGGCTGCATGCAGCGCCATGGGCGTTCGCGACCCGCGCATGGTCCACGTTGTCGCCGAGGTGATGGCAACGCCCATGCGTGGCAGCACGGCGGTATCGCTGGAGGAACTCACTTCGCGGGTCGCTTCGGAGGCCGGTCCGAGCGGCGCTTGGACGACCATAGACCGTGCATCCCTGTGCGCGCTGCTGCTCTCGAGCGGGATGGTCGATGAGGTCGTCGAGGGCGGTACGAGGCCTTTGCTGCTCGTGCACGAGAAGTTGGTCTCACGGTCACTCTACGTTGCGCACGCGAAGGTGCGGGAGCGGTGGCGCAATCGTGAACGACTGACGGCGATCTCGGTGGAGGGAATCGACTTCTCGGACCAAAACAGCCGCTCGCAGAGCGATGCTGTGAAGCGGGTTGCGGAGGGGCATCGCAATATCATCCTGACCGGTGGCCCGGGGACGGGAAAGACGACGACGATCGGTCGTATCGTCAATCTGTGTGTGCAGAATGGGAAGCGGGTCGAACTCGCGGCACCGACGGGGCGGGCGCAGGCGCGCATGTTTCAGGCGCTCCTCGAACAGGCGAACGCGAAGGCGGTCGCGCCTGCCTTCGATGCGTATTTCAAGGGCACCGACGCAGAGATTGTGTCGCAGAAGTTCCGGGACGCACTGCTGGACGGGACCGTGAAGCCCTCGACGATTCACCGGCTGCTCGGCATTCACGGCGGCGTGATGGCAGCGCGCGGCAAGAAGCGGCTCATCGCTGCCGACGTGGTCATCATCGATGAGGCCTCGATGGTAGACCTGACCCTGATGTCGCGTCTGGTCGACGCGCTGCCGGCCACTGCCCAGCTGGTGTTGGTTGGCGACCCGCACCAACTCGCCTCGGTCGAGGCGGGCTCCGTGCTGGGCGACCTCATCACCGCACAGCAGGCTGGAGAGGCAACAGAAGCGGAGGCGGCAGTGGAGGCGTCGCAGACGATCAAGCTCGAGTTTGTCTTTCGGACGGCCGCAGATTCGAAGATTCGCGACCTGGCGGAGGTTTCGCTCGGCATTGATCCTGCACGGCGAAATGGGATGGTGCTTCCGACGGTCGCGGAGGCGATGGCGAGCACCGAAGACGCGGTGGTTGTTGAGGAGAAGTTCACCGCCCTCAAAGCAAGTGACTGGGAGCGTATCGCGCAGCCGTTTGCGAAGCTCGAGTCGGAGGTTGTGGCGCTCCGCGGCGGGCCAGACGTTGACGCTGCGGTCGCAGCGCTTCTCAAGGGGGCGCTGAACGCGGCGCGGGTGCTCTGTCTGCATCGGAGCGGCAAGTTCGGAAGTGTGAAGGCAAATGAGCAGGTGGGCGGTGTGTTGGCAGGCAAGCGCAACAGCTGGTCGGCGAAGGAGCCTCGATTGGGTGCCCCGGTGATGGCGACGCAGAACAACAACCTGCTCGGCATCTTCAACGGAGACCTCGGGCTCTGTGTGGAGCGAGATGGGGCGAAGGTTTTTGCCTTCGAGCGGGCCGTTGCGAGCGATGGCAGCGATGCAGGTGTGAACTATGTGTCGCCGGCGCAGGTGCCTGGATGGGAGCCCGCCTATGCGACCACGGTGCACAAGGCGCAGGGGTCACAGGCGGAGAATGTGGTGGTGATACTGCCCGATGTTCCGTCGCGGCTCTGCACCCGCGAGGGGCTCTATACGGGCATCACGCGGGCAAAGTCGGTGGTGCGGGTGATCGGGCCGCGCGAGGTGTTTGACGCCTGCGTTGCGCGGGTTACGGAGCGCACGTCGCTGCTGCCAGAGATGCTTCGCGGGTAGGGCAAAATGAAACAAACCCCGAAGCTTCTGTGCGTGGCAGAAGCGACGAGGTTCGTAGTGGGCGCAGCAGGGATTGAACCTGCGACCTCCACCGTGTGAAGGTGGCACTCTCCCACTGAGTTATGCGCCCGTGGGAGGCGCATGATAGCGAGTCGGTCGCGGCCGTGCAAGGGGAGCGTGGGTGCCCGAGCGGCCAAATGTGCGCCAACTTGCCCCGTGGGGCCGGCGCTAGTAGGGCTTCGGCGGCTGCCGGTTCGCAGCAATTTTGCCGAGGATTCATGGCTCTCGTTCCCGATCGATTCGACCTTCTCGCCCAAGCCACCAAGAAGCGGGTTCACGTTGTGAGCTTGGGCTGTCCGAAGAACCGGGTCGACTCCGAGCTCATGATCGGCCTGATGCAGAAGGACGGCTACCTGCTGACCGACTCGCCCGAGGATGCCGACCTGATTGTGGTCAACACCTGCGCCTTCATCGAGAGCGCCAAGGTGGAGAGCATCGACACCATCCTGGAGATGGCCCGCTTCAAGGAGCGTGGCGTAGGCCGCGCGGAGAAGCTGGTGGTGACGGGCTGCATGGCGCAGCGTTACGGCACGGAGCTCTCTGCGGAGATGCCCGAGGTCGACTACTTTCTGGGCACGAACGAGTTCAAGCGGATCAACGAAGCGCTCTCGGGCTCGCTCCCGGAGCGGGAGTACATCTCCTACGGTTCGGCGCTCTACACCTCGACCGAAGACCGGGTGAACAGCATCCGCGGCGGCAGCGCCTATGTGAAGATCAGCGAGGGCTGCAATCGTGTCTGCAGCTTCTGCATCATCCCGAAGATTCGCGGCAAGCAGGTCTCGCGTTCGGTGGAGGATGTGGTCCGCGAGGCCCATTTCCTTGGCGCTGCAGGCGTGAAAGAGATCAACCTCATCGCGCAGGACCTGACCAGCTACGGCGTGGACTTCGGCAACCGGCAGGCGCTCGAGGAGCTGCTGATCGGGCTCGAGGATGTGCCGGGTATCGAGTGGGTACGGCTCCATTACGCCTACCCTTGGAACTTCACCGACCGGCTGCTCGGCATCGTGAAGGACTCGAAGAAGGTTGTGCCCTACATCGACATGCCGCTGCAGCACATCTCGGACAATGTGCTCAAGGCGATGCGGCGCAATGTGAAGCGGGATGCGCAGCGAGAGCTGATCTCGCGGCTTCGCGACATCCCGAGCATGGTGCTTCGGACGGTCTTTATCTCGGGCTTTCCGGGCGAGACCGACGCCGACCACGCCGACCTGCGCGCGTGGATGCGCGAGGTCGAGTTCGACCATGTTGGCGTCTTCACTTACAGCAAGGAGGAGAACACCGAGGCGGCCACGATGCCGGACCAGGTGGATGCCGAGGTGGCGGAGGAGCGTCGCGGCGAGCTGATGGAACTGCAGTCTGGCATCAGCCGGAAGAAGAACCAGGCGCGCATCGGGCAGCGGCTCAAGGTGCTGGTGGACGGCGTGTCGGACGAGCACGACTATGTGATGCAGGGGCGCCACTACGGTCAGGCGCTCGATATTGACGGTGTGACCTACCTGTCGTTCGAGCACGAGGATGTAGGTCCTGTGGTGCCCGGCCAGTTTGTTGAGGTCGAGATTGATGACGCCACCGAGTATGATCTCGTTGGTGTCGTAGTGGGGCGTGCGTGAGTGATCTTGTGGCCGAGGGTTCTCGGTTTGTGACGAAGGTAGAGCGGATTGCGATGGGCGGCGATGCCGTCGGGACGCATCCCTCTGGCCGTGTGGCGCTGCTGAATCAGGGATATCCGGGTGAGACGGTCGAGGCCGTTGTGACCGAGTCGAAGCCGCGCCTGGTACGTGCGAAGGTGATCGCGGTGCGGGAGCCGATTGTCGATACCGAGGAGCGCTGCGCGGTGTTTGGCCGCTGCGGCGGCTGCCGGTTTTGGGGTCCCTCCTACAAGGATGAGCTGGCGTGGAAGTCGACAGCGGTGCTGGAAGGCATCCGTCGGCTCGACCGCAATTTGGTCTGGCCTGATCCTCGGATCGAGGCTGCGCCTCGGGCCAACGGATACCGGCTGCGTGCGAAGTTCCATCTCATGGGACGGGGCCAGACGGGGTTCCTCGAGCAGGGGAGTCACCAGGGCGTTCCGTCGACGCAGTGCGCGGTGCTGATGCCGGCGCTGGACGAGGTCCGGCTGCTGCTTGGTGGTTCGGCGCAGGGTCTTCCGCACGAGAGCATGCTGCATGTGGAGTGGGATGATCAGCGTCAGGCTGTCGCCGCGCTTGTGGAGGTGCCCTACAAGGCGCTCGACAAGGCGAAGGAGTGGGGCGCCGCGCTTGCCAAGCAGTTCGGGTCGGGCGAGCGGATCTCGACGCTGAAGATTCAGACGCTGCCCGATGCAAAGGGATTTGCGAAGATTCGGGAGCGGTTCATCTGGGGCGACGGGATGGTGGGCGTTCACGTCCCGCTGACGGCGCACACCATCCTGGTTTGGATTCCTGTGGGGAGCTTCCGTCAGGGGAGCCGCGACATGTCGCAGAAACTCCGACAGGAGGTTGCGAAGCTTGCCGGTGCGATGGATGCGCGGGCGCTGGACCTCTACGCTGGGTATGGGAACTTCTCGGTGGCACTTGCGAGCATGGGCTGGGAGGTCGACGCGGTGGAGGGTGACGGGCCTGCCTCGGATGCCGGCAAGCTGCTGGCCTCTTCGCTTCGGCAGAGCGGCGTGGCGCAGGTTCGGATGTTCGCGCAGGATCTGAACGAGGGGCTTCCGAAGCCTGTGATGAGCCGGATTTCGGAGTACCGGCTGGCGGTGGTTGATCCGCCGCGCGGCGGCCTTTCGCGTGCGATTGTTTCTGCGCTCTCGGCCTCGGAGATACGGCGCATCATCTATGTTTCTTGCGACCCTGCGGCGATGGCCCGGGATGCGATGCTGCTCGCGAAGGCTGGATTCGGGGTGCACTCGTGGACGCTGTTCGACACCTTCCCGCGGACGGCGCACATGGAAGCGGTTGCACTTTTCACACGGACGCAGCCGGCGTGACAGGGAGCGTCTGAGCGGGTAACCTTCAGCGACCCCGAGACGAGCCTCGACCATGACGCGACACCGATCCCCGCAAGAGCGACGCGCCCAGATCCTGCAGGCAGCGCGCGACTGTTTTGCGGAGCGTGGCTACGCGGTGACACGGGTGGAGGAGATCGC
>CAIWGR010000108.1 GCA_903912275.1 uncultured delta proteobacterium | reverse complement strand
GAGATGCTGGTCTCGATGAGGGGTGCTGGTCACAAACCGCCCGTGGTGTCGCGTGCGCCCGGGTGGAAGGAACGCATCGGACAGCGAACGAAAGTGCGACGTGAAGGAAGATTATTCCATCATCTCGCGCAGAATGCTGAGCGTGTCCCGTGCCGCCTGCTCCGGCTTGAGCGCCGTGTCTGCCACGCCGGCAATGACGCGGGTGATGTCCTGGTCGATGCCACCCTTGGCCCAAGCCGGCGCGGGTTGGGCCAAAGGTGCCCCTCCGTCTGGTCACGAATCCACCGATTTGATAGCTCCAAGAGCATCGAGCAGTCAGGATTGGGAGCCGCCGTGCGCAACGATATTCAAGCTCTAAGAGGTGTCGCCGTGCTTCTCGTCGTGCTCTTCCATGCGGGCATCGGAGGCTTAGAGCGCGGTTTTCTGGGCGTTGACGTCTTCTTCGTGATTTCGGGCTTCCTCGTCGGCGGTCACGTCTTCCGCGAGCGAAGCGCGGGGACCTTCACCTTCGGCGACTTCTACGGGCGACGAGCGAAGCGGCTCCTGCCGGCCGCCTACGCGACCCTCGCCTTCACCATCCTCCTCATGGCGCCGCTCCTGCGTGCCAAGGACTTTCTTCTGCTCCGTCAGGATGTCGTTGCGACGCTCGGCTTTGTCTCCAACGTCCATTTTTGGCGGTCGCTAAACTATTTTGCGGGCGCCGCAGAACTTCGCCCGCTGCTCCACACCTGGTCGCTCTCCGTGGAAGAGCAGTTCTACCTCGTGCTGCCGATTGCGCTCAGCCTTGTGCCTGCGAGGTTCGCGCGGGGTGCTGTTCTAACCGGGCTCGCTGTGAGTCTGCTCGCCTGTCCCGCGCTTGCCGACCGCATGCCGCTCGCCACCTTCTATCTTCTCCCCACCCGCGCCTGGGAGCTCCTTGCAGGCGCCGCACTTGCCGCCGGGGCACTTCGCCTCGATGCGGTGGAGCGGTCGCGATGGGCCGGGCCGCTCGGCGTCGCGCTACTCGCTGTCGCGCTCTGCTTTGCGCTCGACCCGGTGCACCCGCGAGGCGCCGCCATCCTCACGGTGGCCGGCACGGTGCTCATGCTCGCCTCCCCCGTGGCCTGGTTCGAGCGAGGCCCGCTGGCGCGCGCGCTCGCCTGGGTTGGAGACCTCTCCTATTCGCTCTACCTTCTCCACTGGCCTTTGCTCGTCGCGCTCCGGCACGTCTGGTTGGTCAAACCGCCGGTCTGGGCCGTTGCCTGCGCGCTCGTCTGCGCGCTCCTCCTGAGCTGGTTGCAGTTCCGGTACATCGAGACGCCGTGGCGCCACCGGCAACTTTCCGGGCGTCAACTCGCTGCGCGGAGCGTCGGCGGTGGCGTAGCCTGCGCCGCGCTCGTTGTCTTGGTTGCAGCGTTTCCCGGCGGGCCTGCCTCGTTGGAGCGACAGGCAGTCGATGCCCGAACCGCGCCCGTTCGCGGGCTCGTCTCGGATTGTCTTCCCGTGCCTATCGGTGAAGGGATGCCAGCGTGCGCATCGGGTCCCGAACCCAGCGTTGCGCTCTGGGGTGATAGCTTTGCGATGCACCTGCAGCCTGGCCTCGCTGCGCTGCTCCCAGCGGGTCGTAATCTCCTTCAATTCACGGGCGATAACTGCGGGGCCACGCCCGACTTCGCCTACATCCGGGGCGGCGAGTACAACGAGCCTTGGGCCCGTACCTGCGCGGCCCGGAACAAGGCGATGCTCGCCTATCTGCTTCGCCATCCCGAGATCCGGACCATCGTCGTGGGCGGCAGCTTTCACTACGGGGAGCCCGGCACGGCGAAGGCCGTCTCGGAGGGTCAGGTCAGGCCGGTGGATGATGCTGCGGTGGTCGCGGCCTTCCGCGCCATGACCGAGCCGCTAACCGCGGCCCGCAGAAAGGTTGTCATTGTCGAGCCCGCTCCGCATGCCGCCGTCGATGCTGGCGCTTGCGAAGCTCGAGCGATATCGGGGCTTCCTGTCTGGGGCATGGCAAGCTGCGCCTTCGCCCTCGATGAGGTCTCGGACGATAGCCGTCGCGCCCGTTCGCTCTGGCAGCAGGTTGCCGGACTCCCTGGCGTCACGCCGCTACCCGTCCAGTCTCAAATCTGCCCGGAGGAGATGTGTGCTCCGCAGCTGCATGGCGTGCTCGTCTACGGTAGCGGCAACCACCTCTCGCGAGAGGGAAGCGTTGCGCTGATGCGTGCCACCGGCCTCGGGTCGAAGCTCTAGCTGCAGCCGCTTCATCCCGACGTCGGGACGCGCAGTTCGCCCATTCGCCGTCCATGCATCCTACGGACATAGCAACCACCGTGGCAGGCGAAGAATCTATCGCGTCAGTTCGCGCAGAATGTTGAGCGTGTCGACTGCCGCCTGCTCGGGCTTGAGCGCCGT
Organism: uncultured delta proteobacterium; assembly: GCA_903912275.1. Classification (GTDB taxonomy): domain Bacteria; phylum Myxococcota_A; class Bradymonadia; order REDH01; family REDH01; genus CAIWGR01. The sequence continues at coordinate 2,373 of CAIWGR010000108.1, read as the reverse complement.
GTCTGCTACGCCGGCGATGACGCGAGTGATGTCGTGGTCGATGCCACCCTTGGCCCAGGCCGCGACGGTGGGGGCGGTGAGGTAGATGGAGAAGGTGTGGTGGCCGTTGCCGGGCCGCTCGCCGATGAGGTGCAGCAGCGCCGCGTGGCGCGTGGGGTCGCTGTTGCGGCCGAAGAGCTGCTCGCCGATGCGGTAGCCTGCCCGCACCCGGCCGCGCGTGACCACGATGGTCTCGTCGGCGACGCGGAGGCCTGCTGCGGCGAGGCCGCTCCTCATGCTCGTGAGGTAGGGAGACAAGTGGCCATCATCGGTCAGCGAGAGCGCGTCGAGGCCGTCGCTGATGACGAACTGCACATCGACAGCGCCGGCCTGCTTCAGCCGCAGCACCTCGATGGCTGCCAGCGCAGTAGCGTCGAGCAGCTCGCCCGCGGGCGGATGGAGGATGTAGTCCTCGCGGTCGGGCGACCGCGATGTGAGCCCGATGGCAGGCGCCACCTGCTTCAGAAAGTCGCCCGGCAGTTCAGCGCGGATGCAGATTTTCGCATCCTTGTAGAGGTGGCGCACCTCGGCATCGAGCTCCGGCGCGAGGTCCCACGGCTTGTCGCCATGTCCCTCCGCGAGGAAGACGCCGCGGCCGCGCACCTCGGCCATCTTCTGCACACCTTCGGCGAGAATGGCAGCCTCTGTGCGGCCATCGCCACGCGCCCTGCAGAGGGCGAGGTAGACCTGGTTGGGTTTGCCGAAGTTCGGTCCCGGGCCGCCGTCTGCGGCGATGGTGCCGATCCGCTGAAAGAAGGCCCACATCCGGTCGTCCACCTTGAAGCCAAACTTGGCGCGGAGCCGCACATGGTCCTGGTAGGCGGTGGTCAGGTAGGAGAGCATAGGGTCGTTCTTGGTCGGCAGCGCCATCAGGTAGGCGGGGTTGGCCGGCGCGACCCGGTCGAGGCACTCGTCGAGGTCGTCGAGGCTCACATCCATGTGGAGGGTGGAGCAGACGTCGAGGCCGATGGCGAGGCCGTGGAGTTTGCCCATCACGGTGTCTTCGAGGCAGACGCGGACCAGCTGGTCTTTGGTGCGGAAGACCTCCGGACCGATGAAGCCTGCAACGTCGTTCAGGTGGACCCAGCCCGGACCGGGGTTGCCGGCCGCAGCGCGCGCCCTCTCCACGTCGTGCCGCAGCGCCCGCGCGAAGCCATATTTGCGCGACTCCTTGATGACCATGTCGAAGCCTTTGCCCTGGCCGTTGGTCTCGTCAGCGCCTTGGCCCGTCTCGAAGTAGAGACCGTAGGGGCCGGTCCGTTTGGCGGCGTGGGCCCGCATCTTGGCGATGGTCACATCGAAGACCTGGTTGCCGTCGGCCACGCCCGCGAGGCTCTGGAACCAGAGCGCGGTGGAGCCCGGCGTTGCCTCCTCTGCCTGGGCCTGCACATCGATGTGGGCGAGCACGCAGTGGGGCATGATGTCGGACAGTCCGAAGGTGGTGAGGAGCTCCTTGAGGGTCAGTTCGACGGCGGTGACCTTGTCGACCTCGGAGGAGACGGGGTTGGTGCCGAGCACCACGTCGCCAACGCCGTAGGCGAAGGCATCGAAGACCTGCCAGGCGATGTCGTCGGGGTGGTCGGTCGGTGAGTTGGGTTGGACCCGGGCGCCGAGGTAGCCCTTCGCGCCAACCTTGGAGCCGGGGAGGGGATGGAAGATACGGGCACCCACCTCGATGAGCTGGTCGTCGCTCATCACCTTTACGACGATGCCGATGATGTCGCTCGCGAGGCCGGGAAGCAGCGCATTGATCTCGGCCTCCGAGGCGGTTCGGAGGAAGGTTGCGAGCTCGCCAATGGTCATCGCGGCGGCGCGGTCGCGCGCGGTGGCGTCGAGTACGCTGTCGGCGTAGGTGTTGACCTCATCTTCGAAGATGGGGTGGGCGGTGAGGTCGCCGATGCGGGTGGCTGCGATGAGCGCGCGGGCCGTGTTGCGGGAGGCCTCGTCGGCGGCCGCGACACCCTGCGCCTCGTCGCCCTCCTTGAAGGGGTTCGCGGCGCCGAGGATGGCGCGGTAGCGGCCGATCTCGAAGCCACCCTGCGTGCGGGTCAGGTAGGCAAAGAGGTCTTCGCCGGCGCGCGCGGCGGAAAGGCCGTGGGCAGTGGGCGCGGCTGCGGAGAGCGCGGCCCCCGCGCACCCGGTCTGGGTTGCTGCGGCGGTCGTTGCGGCGGCGATAAGGAAGCGGCGGCGGCTCATGAGCATGCTCGACTCTCTGCGGGGCAGGGCGTGGCGCGGCAGCAGCCGCACGGGCGGTCTAGCAGAGCTCGCGGTGCCATGCGATCAAGCGGCGTTGCGGCTGCCCTCGCCCAACCGATTTGACACCGCAAACGGGCG
>CAIWGR010000107.1 GCA_903912275.1 uncultured delta proteobacterium | reverse complement strand
GGTCTTGAATCTTGGCGTTGAGGAAGTTGTAGGCGACGACGGCGGGGATGGCTGCGCCGAGTCCGATGGCAGTTGCGACAAGCGCCTCGGCGATGGGGCCTGCGACAACGTTGATGCCGAGCTGGGAGCCGTCGGACTGGTTGGAGAGGTTGACGAAGGCCATCATGATTCCCCAGACGGTGCCGAAGAGGCCGACGAAAGGGGCCGCGGAGCCGATGGTGGCGAGGGCGGTGATGAGGCGCTCGAGGTAGGCGATCTCGGAGGCTGCGGCACGCCGGAGTGCGCGCTCAACATTCTCGATGGCGCCGAGCTGCGCGCCCATGTTGCTGTCGGCCTCCTGCTGGCTGCGGAGCTTGCGGAGCTCGACAAAGCCGGCCTGGAAGACCTGACTGACGGGCGAGTGGGGGAGCCGCTCGGCCTCTGCGTAGATGGCATCGAGCCGCTTGCTGTCCCAGAAGATGGCGAGGAAGGCACGCGTCTGACTGTTGGCCCGCATCAGCTGGAAGGTCTTGAAGCCGATGACGAACCAGCTCGCGATGGAGGAGAAGATGAGCAGGGCAAGGACCGCGAGGACGATGCCCGAAGCATCGCTGAGCAACCCGAAGATGCTCACCTGCTTGGCGGCCTCGGGTGCGGCCTGCGCCAGAAGAAGAGAGATGTGACTATGCATGGCGTGCTCACGGCGACAGAGAATGGCGTTGGGATACCAACCCGCGGGGGGTGTCGCAAGGAACGGGCGACAGCCGCAACGGGTACTACTTCTGTGACGCCGAGGCGGGCAGTGCAGCATCCGGGAGCCAGCGAAGCCCGAGGCCAAACCGGACGCCCGCGCCGCGCTCCACGTTGACCTCAAGGCCCACCTTGCGCTGCAGCGGGATGCCGACCCTGCCGGTGAAGTAGCCGCCGAGCGCGGTGCGACCGACGGGGCGGCTGTCGCGCTGCTCGTAGCCTAGTCCGAGGTTAACGCTGCGGGTGAAGTTGGCGGAGACCTCGCCACCAACGGGGAGGCGCCAAACGAAGGCCTCGTTGGAGAGTCCGAAACGGTCTGCAGGGTCGAACCGAAGTTGGGAGATTTCTGCGCCGCCGTGCATGTGGACAATGACATTGGCGAAGTGGGTGGCGATGGAGCCCAGGTCGGCCTCGAGCGTGAGACGGGGCTCCGCCGCGAGGCGTCCTGCTCCCGCCGATGTGAGGCGCTCGTCGGTGACGGCGACGCCGAGTTCGGTATCGGTCAGGCCGCGCTTTCCGATGGGGATGCGGGCGGCGGCGTAGAGTCCGAGGAGCTGGTAGCTGCCCGCGGGATCGGCCTGAAAGTCGGCGGTGGCGACAACGTGGCGGAGACGGAGTGGGAGAGCCGCACCGAGCACCGAGAAGCCATCGCCCTGCAAGACGACCGTTGACCAGGAGAACGCGGCGGAGAGTCCTTCGCTGATGAAGGTATTCTCGGGGAGCGGAGCTCCGGTGCCACGGAGTGTGCCAAGGAGGTCGGCCGCCCAGGTCAGCCCGAAGCCAGCGGTACCGGCGACGGCCAGGGCCTCTCCGGAGGCGTGAAGCCAACTTGTGGAGGGGTTGGCGTTGACGAGGGCGAGGCCGCCTAGCCCGACCGTGACGCTGGCGACCTCGCCGAGGAGAAGTTTCCATCCGGTGGACGCTTCGCCCATGACGAAGTGTCCTGCGCCGTGGATCAGGGAGCCCACGGAGAGCGCTGTGAGTCGCGCCGCATTGGAGCCAGCCTGACCGCGCTCTGCGTCGAAGTGCCAGTTGTCGCGGAGGAGCTC
>CAIWGR010000106.1 GCA_903912275.1 uncultured delta proteobacterium | reverse complement strand
GCTTCAAAAACCGTTACGGCGTGACCCGCGGCAGCAAGGCGGATGGCAGCAGCGAGCCCGCCGATTCCAGCTCCGATGACGACGACCTGCTTGCTCATGGGGCCACCTCGCGTTTCGACCGCTCGGCGTAGACGCGACCGCTCCACTCGATGCGGCCGAGCCGCGTGCGGCGTGCAGAATCGAGCGCAATGGCGAGGAACACAAGCACGCCGAGCGGGTGCAGGAGGATGGAGTCGGGGCCGTAACCGTGACGCACTGCGAGGAGGCTCCGCTGCAGCAGGTTGGCGGCCACTCCAACCGCCGCGGGCAATGCAAAGACGCTCCAACTGGCGGAGGCAGCTGCCAGCGCCCAGGGCGCGAGAAAGGCCGCGGCATAGAGGCCTGTCACGGCCGTGAGGGCGAAGAGGCTGCCGCCGATGCCCTCGTAGAGATTCTTCGTAAAGCCCTTCCAGAGCGCCTCGTTGGAGGCATACATCCTGCAGCGCGCCAGCAGGTGGCCATCGGCGAAGACCACGCGGAACCCCTGCACCTTCGCCCGCCTGCAGAGCGCCATGTCGTCCACCACCTCGTGCTTCACCGCAGCGTAGCCGCCGATGGCCTCGTAGGCGCTCCGCTCGACGGCGAGCACCTGGCCGTTGGCTGCAAGGAAGCGGACATCCTTCGACGCGTAGACGAGCGCGTTGGGCAGCCAGGAGGCGTAGGTGAGGTGCAGCATGGGCAGCACCAGCCGCTCGAGCAACGAGGCCGTCTCCTGCCGCGGCACCGCTGTGACGACAGAGGCGCCATGCTGGGCAAACAGCCCTTCGAGCCGCTCGAAGGCGCTCGGCTCAAGCCGCACATCGGCATCCAGAAAGAAGAGCCGGTCGCCCGTCGCCGCATCGCCAAGTTGCATGCAGGCATGCGGCTTGCCCACCACGCCGGCGGGCAGGGGGCGCCCTGCGATCACCCGAAGCCGTGGGAACTCCCGTTGCAGCGCAGCCAGAATCTCGGGTGTCTTGTCGGTCGAGTGGTCGTCGCAGACCACGACCTCGCCCACCTCGGGCAGCGCCGTGAAGACAGAGCGAATCGCCGCCTCGATGTTCTGCTCCTCGTTGCGCGCCGGAATCAGCACGCTCCAGCGCGCTGCATTGGTCGATTGCGCTTGGCCGCGCGGCCAGGTCAGCAGGTTGATCAGCGTCACAGCCAGCGCCATCAGCGCCAGACCTGCACACAGCCACGCCAGCACCATCCAGCCCATCACCATCATGGCCAGCGTCATCATGCGCCACCTGCCGCGTAGTTGCGCCGCATCAGCAGCCGCGCCATCCGGCTCCGGCGAAGCCCTGCAAAGAGCGGCAGCCAGAAGGAGTTTCCGCCGCGGCGAAGGTGCACCGCCATGCGCACGAGCGGCCGCTCCAGCGCACGATCGATCCGTTTCGGTACCACCGTCTCCGCCCAGCCGCGCCAGCCTCCCGCTGCGTCCGAAACGGCCGACCGAAGGTAGAACGGGCCGCTCTCCACCGGCCGCGCGAGCGCCAGCGTCAGCACCTCTGACCCTTCTGTCACGGTCACCTGCTCCTCCATCCGCACGCCATAGCGATCGCGCCGCGACCCCGACCAGCTTATCTGCGCTGCCTCGATCTGGCGCACTGCGCCCGACGGCTCCAGCCAGCGCCCAATCAGCCGCTCCGGTCCGCCGCTCTCGGGCTGCAGGAGGTAGAGCACCAGCGTACGTTCCGCGCTACTCGCGCGGAGCCAGGTCCACGATGCAATGCCGAGCTGGTCCAGCTGCTTCGGCGCCCAGTTGCGGTCGTGATAGCCCCGCCCGGCGACCGTGAGCGACAGCCCTTCGGTCTCCAGCTCCACGTCGCCTGTCGCGTGACCAGCAACCACGCCCCAGCGGTGCCCGCTCACGCCTGCCGTCGCACCAGCGGCAAAGCCCTGCGCCGTTGCGCCCTCCAACAGCATGCGGCCGCGCAAGGCCGGCAGCTCCGCCTGCTGACAATCGATCGCCGCCTCCAGCCGAACGCGACCCTCCGCGATGCTCCGTCGGATGACCGTGCTGCCGAATCGCCAGACCTCGTCTGTGCCGTCGTCGCTCGACTCCCAATGGGCCTCGGTTGGCTCGAACTGTTGAAGCAGGTAGTACTCCTGCTTGCCGTCGCGGTAGAAGGCCACGTTGAGCGAGGGCCATGCCGCTGCCGCCTGCGCCTTTCCCTGCCGCGTCGCATCCAACAAGCCGGGAAGAAAGGGCAGCCCCCACGACCAGATCAACACCGCTCCATTGCCATGATCATCGACAATGTCTGCATACCACCAGGCGAACCCGCCGGCCCGCTCGACGCACTCCCGTGCTGTCTGCTGCAGTGCATCTGCCACCTCGATCATGCTCCTCTCCATCGGTCTCGGCCGTGAGCGAGCAACCCTCGCTGCTCCTGCTTGGCGCAGGTCCCATCGGCCTTGCCGCCGCAGCGGAGGCGTCGGCAGGCGCTATCCCTCTTCGATGCATCACGACAAGCATAGATGCTCCGTGGCTGCCAAACTACGCACTCTGGCAGAGCGATGCGGCACGCCTCGATCTGACCGCAGATCTTCGCGTTACCTTCGACGCCGTCGACCTCGTCGGCGCCTCGGGTCGCTCCCGTACCATTCCGCACGGCTACGGATTTCTGAACAACACGAGGCTGCAGCGCCGCCTCCACGCTGCCTCCCGCGGCTCCTGGCAGCAGGGAAGGGTGGAGGCCCTCACCGAGGTTCCGGACGGCGCATCGGCCACCCTTGACGACGGCACCGCGCTCCATGCGCGTGTCATCCTCGACGCACGCGGCAGCAGGCCGGAGCACCAAGGCCCATCGCTGCCGGCCCAGACGGCCTTTGGCGTCGAGATCGAGCTCCTGGCTGGCCACCCCGGCCTTCCGATGCGCTTCATGGATTGGTCGTTCCCTACGCCGCAGGGTGAGCCGCCCAGCTTCCTCTACAGCGTGCCGACGTCGCCGAGCCGGCTCTTCGTGGAAGAGACTGTCCTATCGGCGCGGCCGGCCTTCGCCATCGATCGGCTCCGTGAGCGGCTCAAGGCGCGCCTGGAAGGTCTGGGCCTGGGCGCCGCGCCCTGGGTCGCCGGCACCGAGGAGCATTGCTACATCCCCATGGGCGCGCTGCCGCCCGCGGCCGGTGGTTCCGTCATCCCACTCGGCGCCGCCGCTGGCTGGGTCCATCCGGCCTCGGGCTACCTGCTTGGCCACGGCCTCGGCTGGGCCCGCGACGCCGCGCGTGTCGCCGCGACGGGTGCCACGGCGGCAGAGGTCTGGCAGGCTGCCTGGCCCGCGGATCGGCGGCGGATGTGGGCCCTCTACCGCTTCGGCCTCGAGCTGCTGCTCCGTTGCGACCACGCGCAGACCTCCGCCTTCTTCGACGAGTTCTTCCAGCTCCCGCAGGAGCGGGTCCAAGCCTATCTGACGGCCTCGGGCAGCGCGAACGAGCTCGCCGCGACCATGTGGATGCTCTTCGCTCAAGGCTCCTGGCCGCTCAAACGGCGGCTCGCTGCGGCGGGAGTGCGGCCCGAAGCCCTCAGGCTTGTGCGGGAGCTTTCAGGCGACTGATCCAATTCGCACCGCAACTCCGCGACGATCGCTGCATCAAAGTCGGTAGAATCCTCCTGCGCCCACCCGCTCAAGGTCCTATCGCATGGCGAACTCCGCCTCTCCACAACCAGCTCGCCCCGTGGCGCCGACCGAACCGCGTCACGGTGCGTCGCCAGCTGCCACTCCCATCGAAGCGGTCGAAAGCCTCATCTGGCGTCTCGCCACGGGCCCTCGCCTCGACCGCCTAGGCGCCATCGTGGGTGAGCACCTCGCCACGGGCGGAAAGCGGCTCCGCGCCAAGTTGGCGCTCGGTGCCTGTGCTGCGGTCGGTCTCCCTGTCGAGGCCGCCATCCCCTGGGCGGCTGCCTGCGAACTGCTGCACAACGCCAGCCTCGTACACGACGACCTCCAAGACGGCGACACCGTGCGCCGCGGCCACCCCACCACCTGGGCCAAGCACGGGATGCCGCAAGCCGTGAACGCGGGCGACCTCCTCCTGATGCTCCCCTTCGCTGCGCTCGACACCGACGGTCTCCCGGAGGCTGCCCGTTGGCCGCTCTCACGCGCCCTCGCCAAAGATGCAGAGACCACGGTGCGAGGTCAGTCTGCAGAGCTCGATCTGCTCCGCGGCCAGCGCCTCGATGTTGACCACTACAACGAGGCCATCGCCGGCAAGACCGCGGCGCTCTTTGCGCTCCCCGTCTCCGGGGCGCTCATCATCGCCGGGCGGGCTGCCGATGCTGCCCGGCTGTCCGCTCCCTTTGCAGCGCTCGGCATGCTCTTTCAGCTCCAAGACGATGTCGTCGACCTTTACGGCGACAAGGGTCGCGGCGAGCGCGGCGCCGACATCCGCGAGGGCAAGGTCAGCGCGCTGGTTGTGGAGCACCTCAGCCGCTGCCCGCGCGATCGCTCCCGCCTCGTCGACATCCTCTCTCGGTCCCGCGAGCGCACCAGCATCGAAGAGGTCGCATGGGCAGCGTTGCGGTTCGAGGAGTCGGGCGCACTCGATGCGGTCCTCGAACGCATTCACGGCATCGCATCTCAGGCCCGCGCGGAGCTTGCCGGAGAGCCGGCACTGCTTGCGGTTGCCGAAGAACTCATCTCTCGCTCGCTCGCCCCCCTCGCCTTCCTGCCAGGGCGAGCCAATCACCCGTCTCAACGCCACGCAAGCCCCCGCGCCTGTGTGGCACAGGCCGTCTAACACGGCACTCGGAGTCTCCTCATGACCCGCTCAGGCAATCGCGCCATCGTCATTGGTTCCGGCTTCGGAGGGCTCGCTTCGGCCGTCCGTCTCCGCGCCCGCGGCTGGGACGTCACCATCCTCGAAGCCAACGAACAGCCTGGCGGTCGCGCCTCCGTCTTCAAGCGCGACGGCTTCACCTTCGACGCCGGCCCCACCGTCATCACCGCCCCCTACCTGCTCGACGAACTCTTCGAGCTCGTCGGGCGCAAGCGTGAAGACTACTTCCAGCTCGTCCCTGTAGATCCCTTCTACCGCATCGAGTTCCACGACGGCTCCCGCTTCGACTACGTGGGCGACGAAGAGCGCCTGCTCGCCAACATCCGCGCCATCAATCCCCGCGATGTCGACAACTACAAGCGGCTCGTCGCCAAGGCGAAGGAGATCTTCGACATCGGCTACCTGCAGCTCGCAGACCGCCCCTTCGACCGCATCAGCGAGATGCTCCGCGTCGTTCCCGACATGATCCGCCTCAGCTCCTACAAGTCGGTCTACGGCCTGGTCGCCAGCTTCATGGAGGATGAGCGGCTCCGGCAGGTCTTCACCTTCCAGCCCCTGCTGGTCGGCGGAAACCCCTTCCAGACCAGCTCCATCTACATGCTCATCCACTGGCTGGAGCGGCAGTGGGGCGTCCATTACGCGCTCGGCGGAACCACCTCCATCGTCGGCGCGCTCACCCGCCTGCTCACCGAGCTCGGCGTCGAGATTCGCCTCAACTCCCCTGTGGCCGAGATTGAGGTCAATGCCAGCGGAGCCGTCAGCGGCGTCCGCCTCGAGAACGGCGAAACCCTCGAGGCCGACCTCATCGTCAGCAACGCCGACCCCTCCGTCGTCTACACCAAGATGGTCGCAGCCAAGCACCGCAAGAAATACACCGACAACGCCATCGCCCGCCGTCGCCAGTCCATGAGCCTCTTCGTCGCCTACTTCGGCACCAAGAAGACCTACGAGGACATCGCCCACCACACCATCATCCTCGGGCCCCGATACAAGGGTCTGCTCAACGACATCTTCAACAAGCGGGTCCTGGCGGACGACTTCTCGCTCTACCTCCACGCCCCCACCCGCTCCGACAAGAGCATGGCGCCGGAAGGCAACGAGTGTTTCTACGTCCTCTCCCCGGTCCCCAACGAGAAGTCCGGCATCGACTGGGAGGCGCAGTCCGAGGAGTACCTCGACCGCATCCTTACCTTCCTTGACCGCACCCATCTGCCGGGCCTCAAGGACAACCTCGCCACCTCCTTCTCGGTCGACCCCCGCTACTTCTCGGGCCGGCTCCGGAGCATGGATGGCGCCGCCTTCGGCCTTGAGCCCCGCCTCACGCAGAGCGCCTACTTCCGGTATCACAACAAGTCCGACGACGTGACCAACCTCTTCTTCGCCGGCGCCTCCACCCACCCCGGCGCAGGCGTCCCCGGTGTCCTCTGTGGCGCAAAGGTGCTCGAGCACACCCTGCCCGAACTCCCCACCGCCCTCCGTGTGCCGCTCCCCTCGGTGAGCGCAGCCGCGCCCGGACGGTGACCACGGCGCTCCAGCCCGGCTCCGCGGCCCGCGAAGCAGCCTTCGCGGAGGCCGTCGCGACGCTCTCCGCCGGCTCCAAGACCTTCCGGCTCGCCTCCCGCCTGCTCCCGCCCGAAGCGCTCGGTTGGGGTGCCATCGTCTACCGCTTCTGCCGCCGCGTCGACGACGCCGTGGATGAGGCACCCAGCGCAGCTGAGGCCTCCGCGGCAGTGACCGCGCTCCGGGCAGAGCTCGACGGCGCAGCCACCGCCGACGCACCGATGCAACTCTTCGCCCAGTTGTGCGCAGTCGACCCAGTGCTTCGTGGAGCTGCGCTCGCGCTGATGGAGGGCGTGGAGAGCGACCTCACGCCCGCTCGGTTCGAGACCGATGAAGAGCTCCTCCGATATGCCTACGGCGTGGCAGGGACGGTGGGCCTCATGATGTGCGGTGTCATCGGTGTCCGCGACCCCGCGGCCCACCCCCATGCCATCGACCTCGGCGTCGCCATGCAGCTCACCAACATCTGCCGTGATGTCGCCGACGATGCCGCGCTCGACCGAAGATACCTGCCTGCGGCAAGGCTCCGAGCGGCCGGCATCACGGTCGGCGCGGGCGAACTCGCCATCGAGCTCCGAGATAGCGCAGCCATCGCCGGTGTGCTCCACGAACTCCTCGACCTCGCCGAACGCTACTACGCGAGCGCCGAGGCCGGCATGCGCTACATCCCCTGGAAGACACGTGTCGCGATGATCGTAGCGGCCCGTCTCTATCGCCAGATTGGCCACAAACTGCGGCGCAACGGCGCCCGCTTTGAGCGCGGCCGCACTGTCGTCGGCGCCTTCGAGAAGGCCGTCACCCTGCTCCGCGCTCTCATCGCCTGCTGCGGCCCCACCATCGCCGGATACGGATCGCGCCGCCCGCACGACCCATTGCTTCACCGCGCCCTCGCCGGTCTGCCCGGCACCGCCCCCTAGCGCGGTTTACGGCGCGGGGATGCGGCTGCCGATGATCGCGCACCCCTTCGCTAGCACCAGCGGTTCGGCGGAGGCCAATGCCGGCGAGATCGCCGTTGCAGCTGCCGGCTCACAATCGGTCGCAATCGCGAGCAACCCACCCGTTGGCGTCACGATTGCCGCCCCGACGCTGTAACCGGCCCCCTCGAAGATGAGCTCGTCGCCCGCACCGAAGGCCACCAGCTTGACCATGCTCACCACCCACCCGGCCCCACAACCCAAGGTGTCGGGGTGACCGATGAGGTAGTATTCATTCCCCGCAATGGCTTCGGACCGCGGCGCGAGCGGAAATCCCGATGCCGTGGAGATGGGGTAGAACAGGGCAGAAAGTGTACTGCTCAGCGGCTCGGGACGTTGGAAGCTACTCGCCAGCGACACGGTCGTTCCATCGATACCGACGAGGTCGTCGGGCGAGTCGCCCAGCGGTGGCAGCGCCGCAGTCGGCGCAATCAGCAGCGGGGGGTCGGCCACCTTCACCGCGGAGAAGCCTGGACCCGCGTAGACCATCGTTCGGGCGCGCCGCAGCATCGCCAGCGTCGTCCCCGAGACGGCCATGCCGCGTGCAGCCTCATCCATGCGCACGGGCACCGTCGCGTCGGGGCGGCAGTCGGAAGACTCCGTGGCCACCACCTGGGCAGCCGCCAGCAGCGCTCGAATCTGCGCAAGTGAGATCTCGGGGCGCGCTCCGCTCACGCAGGCAAGCGGTTCGAGCGGTGCAGCCGTCTCTATCGCAGCCTCCTCCGACCCGCGGCACGACTCGCTACCAAGGTCGCGCCGTCCAGAGACCCCGACGAGGCCGGTCAGCCGCCCGCAATCGTCGAGCATCGCCGCACCGTCGAGACCAACATCGGCCGGCAGCGCGAGTGTGTTAGAATCCCCGCAGAGTTCACTGCACAGGATGTCTCGGTCACAATCAGGATCGGCACAGTCCACCAGACCGTCGCCGTCTTCGTCACGGCCGCTGCGGCAGTCCTCGGGCCACGCATCGCGGCAGGCAGCCTCGCCGGCGCAAGCGGCATCCAGGCAGTCCGCCAAGCCGTTCCCATCGTCGTCGACCCCGTTCACGCACTGCTCGCGCCTCCGGTCAAACGCCAGCGTCAGCCAACCTCCTCGGCCCAACCCGAAGTTCGGATGACCGATCACCCGGTCCGACGAACCAGCCAACCCAGAGGGCAGTGTGATCGGGGGTGCCTCAAGCTCGTCCGCTTCCGCGAGAAACAAACCTGTCTGGCGGTCGATGAAGAGGGGGGCTCCCTCCCCCTCTCTCCCCCGAGCGTCGCGCCAGTGAAGATCAATCGGCACCCCGCCAGGCGATACCCCGATGAAGTAGCCTGAAGCGACAACCACGCCAACGCTCCAGCCGCCGCCCGGCCGCACTCCGATGGCCAGGACGCTCTCGCCGGCCCGCCCGGGGGCCACCCACGGATCGACCTCCGATCCTTCGCCCGATCCGCTTCCTGAAGCCGAGCCCTCCCCTGATCCTGCGGGGTCGGGGCGAACCGAACCTACCTCGATGACCACATCGGGAGGCGACACGCAGCCCGCCCATCCCAGGAGTGCGAGGAGGAGCCTCCGAGCCATCACTTCACTCCGCAGCGCGGCGCATCCTTGGGCAGGTGCAGTGAGCAGAGTTCCGACTGGAGCGTCGCGGCCAGCAGGTCCGATGGCGCAGCCTCAATCAGATCCCGAAGGTGCGATGCCGCCTTCTCAGGTTGGCGCAATTCGTAGAGGTAGATTCGCGCCAAATCGAGCTTCGCCGCGCGCCGCGTCGAAGGTGCAGGAGCCTTCACAACCCACTGCTCCAGCAGGGCCGCCGCGCCGGCGTGATCGCCGCGCGCCACCGCCGCATCCGCCAGACCGTCTAGCGTTGGCGCAGGAGCGGCCGGGAGCGCCAACACCGCTGCGGTCGCAGGCTTCGAACGATGTGCGGCAGGCCGCGGCGCAACGGCGCCTTCTGCCCGCTTCAGCCCGCGCGTGGCCATCCAACTCCGGTGCGCCGTCAGGTCAACCCGAAGCCCTGCCGCGGTAGACACCGCACCAGAAATCGCGCTGCTCCCAGCGTCGGAACGCCAGCGGCCGCCGCGCTCCACCACGCTCCGCTCGCCCGCCCGCGGCCCCTCGGTACGAGAGACCACTACGGAGCCCTCCACCACGGAGACCTCGGTCGCCTCGCGCGTCACCTCGATCGCAAACACCGTACCGGTTACCTCAATGCTCTCGCTCGGCGTCCGAACGATGAGGTGCTCCTCGCCCGCCGGCATCCACTCCACGAGCAGCGCGCCACCCGCCAGATAGACCGTCCAGTCATGCTCCTGCTGCGCCCGCCAATCTGCATCGCTCCCCGCAAAGATAGAGCCGGGAAAGCCCGCGGGCCGCGACCCATCCCGCGCCAGCGAAGCCCACGCATCCACGCGCGGAGCCACCTTTGTGGCCTGCGCCTGAGGCGCTGCCGGTGCTGCGGGCGCTGCAGCCAGCGTTGACGAGGTATCTGCCACCGGCGCATCGACGCCCATCCAGCTGTTCGCAGACAGCCCGATCAGCAGCGCTGCCGCCGCCGCAAGCCAGCCCCAAGCCGAACGCCGGCGAGCCGAACGGCCCCTCTTCATCGCTGGTCCCAGTTCCGCCACCGTCGGTTCGGGCGCCGGCGCCGTCCAACCATCTGCCTCAAACTGCCCCGACGAAGAGAGCGCCGCTGCCACCGCGGCGAAGTTCGCGCTCGACCGCTCCGCTGTCCACTCCAGAGCATCGGACCGCTTCGCAGCGCCCAGAACATCCCGCAAGCGCTGCGCCTCCTCGGCGAGCGCGCCATCGGCAAGCAGCGCCTGTTCCACCTGCGCCACCTCTGCGGCGGGCAGCAGACCCGCGCAGTAGTCGAGCAACAGGGCCCGCGCCTGATCGGTCGTCAGCCTCATGGCTCCAACTCCGATGAATCGAGGTCCGCATCCCGCTGCCGCAACGCAAGCATCATCCGCTCGCGCGCCCGCCGCACCCGGGCTGCAATCGTGTTGAGCGGCTCGCCCGTCTGGTCGGCGATCTCCGCCAGCGTCATGCCCTCAATCGCGAACATGATGAAGTTGTCTCGGGCGTCCGGCGACAACTGCTGCAGCACCGCGTCGAGCGCCCGCAATTTGTCGCGCGATGAAAGCCTGCGCCACTCATCCGGCCCGGCCCCCAGCATCTCCATGCCGAGCGGGTCGAGTGCAGACGGCCGCTTCCGCAGATGAGAGAAGGCCACATTCCGGGTGATGCGCTGCAGCCAGTTCACCAGCGGACGCGTGGCATCATACCGTGGCATACTGAGGTGAAGCTGCAGGAAGACCTCCTGCACCACATCGTCGACCTCCGAACTGCCGCCCAGAAGCCGCGCGAGCCGCCGATAGACAATCGGGCTCAAGCGGCGGTGGAGCTCCGAAAAAGCCGCCATGCTCCCGGAAACCGAAAGCTCGACGAGAAGCGTGTCCGACAGCTGCGAAAGCTCGGAAGGTGTCTGGGTAAGTGCTGCGCTCATTGGACACTCCATCCTAGCGACAAGCTCGCACTGGGACCAGCGAACGCCCAGAGCGAAGGACCCACAACCTTGTCATCGCCAACAACGGCGCGATAGCCAATCTCGATTGCAGGCTCAGCCGAGCCAAACCGCACACCAAGGCGCCCATGCACCGATGCCTCCGGCAGCCACGCCGACTCCGACACCGATGCCAACGCGCTCTCCAAGGTCGACTGTGCCCAGACCAACCCCAGCCCGCTGCGAATCCCGATATCGAGCCCCGCCCAGCGAGAAGAGGAGGCGAGAAACCCCCCAAAAGATGCCACCTGAACCCCGGGGCGGGCGCTGCTGCCAATCGAGGAGTCCACATAGAGGAACTGCGAATCCACCCGTGCCAGAGAACACCAGCCCTCCGCCCCTGCCCGAAGCGCCGCCGACACCGGCACCGAGTAGCCGGCCGTCAGTGTACTCACCGCATGGCCGTTCAGCGCCGTGGCGCCCAACCCGACCCGTCCTTCAGCCCGCTCTGCGACGGGTGCAGGCGCATGGGGCTCCAGCGGGGGGACCGCCGCCGCGACGGGCGTTGCGCTGGTCTCCACCAGTCGCGCCTGCAGCGCCGTCTCGTTCGCCAGAGTGCGCCCTGCGGTGCGAGCCTCATCTAACGAACGCGCCCGGTGCATCCAGCTCCAGCTCACCTCAGCGGCCACAAGCATCGTCTCGCGATCGGCCCGAATCCCCGACGGCCACACGCCGCCGCCGTCTGTCACCGTCACGATGCAGTCAGACCCACGAACGCCGATCTCCCATCCCACGCTACCAACCGGCGCGCGACTCCCGAGCGCGCGAACCAGCGCAGCGACATCCACCGAGCTGGTGCACGGAACCGAACCCACTTCCTGCGCAGCAAGCTGCCCAGCGAACGCGGCAGCTGCCGTCGCCACGCTCCATGCAGCCGCCCGCCGAGCCCACCGGCCGGCTGCTCTGCTCTCGCGTTGGGGGGCGGGCTTCATCGTGGCGGGTTCCGGCGAGGGGAAGGGTGGCGCGCAAGGTGGGAGGCGGTACCTTGCGCACCACTACCCCCTCTTTCGATCCTTCGCCCTCCATTTGTGCATCGACCGGCACCGTTGCCCGCCTACCGATGACCGAGCAATGCCGCGTAGAAACCCGCTTTCCCTATCGCGCTTCACCCCGCTTCGATCTCGATGCACCCACGAGTCCGTCGCGTCGTCGAAGTCGACACGCCAGCGTTCAGCGGCTAAACTCTCCCAGTATTCGACGACCTGGGTCTGGCCTCACTGCATGAAGCGTATCCTCTACAGTCTCATTCTTGCCCTCGGCTTCTCGGCCTGCGCACCCCTTCTTGCTCCTCCCAAAGAGGGCATCGAAGGAATTCCGGGTTGGGTCCGCCGCCGAGATCGCGAGGAACGCGCCATCGCCAATCGCCAGATTGAGGCAGCGCGTCAGCGTCAGGAACTGCGCGCCGCCCGTGCCAAGGCGGAGGAAGATCGCGTTGCTGCGGAGGCCGCGGCGAAGCAGGCGGAGCTCGAAGCAGCCTTTGCGGCTGGCGCCCACGCCGCTGCTGAGGGAAGCGCGGTCGGGGAGACGGTCGTCGACACGGCGAATGGCAGTGGCGAGGGCAGCGGCTCGACCGAAGTCGCCAAGAGTGAGCCCGTCTCCGCGGGCAGTGGCGAAGGCAGCGGGTCGACCGAAGTGGCTCAGAGCGAGCCCGCCTCCCCAGGCAGTGGCGAAGGCAGCGGCGCGACCGAAGTCGCCAAGAGTGAGCCCGTCTCCGCAGGCAGTGGCGAAGGCAGCGGCGCGGCCGAAGTCGCCAAGAGCGAGCCGGTGAAGACCGAAGCGGCAAAGAGCGAAGCTGCGAAGACCGAGCCGGCCTCCGCGGGCAGTGGTGAAGGCAGCGGCGCGACGGAAGTTGCGAAGACCGAGCCCGCGAAGACCGAGCCCGCGAAGACCGAAGCGGCAAAGAGCGAAGCGGCAAAGAGCGAAGCTGCGAAGACCGAGCCCGCGAAGACCGAGCCCGCGAAGACCGAAGCTGCAAAGGTAGAGCCCGAGCCAGAAGTCGCGCCAGTCGCTCCGCGGAGAGAGCGCGAGGTTCAGACGCTCGGTGTGGTCCAGACCCTCGGACGGGCAGGCTCCTACTTCATCCCCGAGAGGGTCTCCGGCGATGTCCCGCTTCTTATCCTCTTCCACGGACCGGGCGACAGCGGAGCCCTCATCGCAGAGCCCTTTGTCGATCAGGCGCGTGCGCACGGATTCGCCATCCTCGCCATCGATGCCGTCAACCGCGAGAACGGTGTCTGGGCCTTCGAGGTGAACAACGCGATTGTTCACCGTACGAAGGAACTGCAATTCCTGGCCAAGGCGATGGAGTGGATGACCCAGGCGCGGGGTGTCACCTTCGACAAGTCCAAGACGCTGGTTGCCGGCTATTCGCAGGGCGCAAGCATCGCGGCGTGGGTCGGCACAAACGAGCGCTTTGTCTCCCACTTTGCACTGCTTCATGGCGGCTTCCTCAGCGATGGCATCGGCTACGAGGTTCGGCCTGTCTGGCTGTCGACCGGAGATACCGACGACTTCCGTACCCCCGCGATTCACGCCAGCTCCGCACGCGCGCTGAGCGCCCTGGGGCTCAAGGATCTCACCAAGCGCATCTTCCACACAGACACCTCGCTCAGCAAAGAGGAATGCGAATCCCTCATCAGCTGGTGGC
>CAIWGR010000105.1 GCA_903912275.1 uncultured delta proteobacterium | reverse complement strand
GCCTCGGCGAACTGGGCGGCGACGACTTCGTGGTCGCGGCGGCGTGCGCTGCGACCGACTTCAACCTGGCCGCCATCCTCAACCACGAGCTCGGCCACAACCTCGGTCTGCAGCACGGCGGCGACACGGCCTGCAACAACAAGCCAAACTACGCCTCCATTATGAACTACACCTTCTCCTACACCGGCGTGGACGATACCTGCGACGCGGTTGGGGATGGCACACTCGACTACTCCTATGGCCTGAACCCCGATCTCATCGAGAGCGCTCTCTCCGAGGCGGCTGGCGTCTGCGGTAGCCCTGGCATCGACTGGAACGCCAACACCCGCATCGACACCGTCGCCATTTCGCAGAACCTGAACCTCTACACCGAGGAGGCGACCGACTGCGGAGGCACGCTCACCACCCTCACCGACCACGACGATTGGGGTAGCCTCACCCTCGGTGCCATGAACGACGCCGACCTCGGCGGCTCGGGCCCGCCGGTCATTGCCTGCAGCTTCTAGCCGGTAGGCGGCTCCGCCGGGGTCGCCAGCAACACCTCCCAGACCCGTTGCCAGCACTTGGGGGCGATCAGGTAGGAGAGGTGGGAATAGCCCACCATCTCGATGTTCTCCGCACCCTCCACCGCAGCGGAGTCGGCGGGTAGCACGAGCAGGTCGCTGCTACTCCAGAAGGCGACGAGCCGAACAGAGGAGCGCCACGGAAGCTGCGTCGCGAGCCTTGCAAACACGGGCGACTCACGCCGAAGATCTCCGCCCTGGCGCGTCGCCGTGAAGCGGGCCACGTAGGTGCCGGCGTGCGGCGTGCCGAGCGTGACCAGCGTGGCGATCCGGGCCGCAAAGGCGGGCTCCTCCAGGGCGAGCCGGCTTGCGATTCCACCCTGACTGTGGGCCACGACATCCACCTTCGCGTTCGCCTCCAGCCCATTCGCCGAGACGACCTCCTCCACGAAAGATCGGATTCGTATCGCCATGGCTTCGACGTCGGCCTCATCGGAGAGATAGACGGCATAAACGCGGCGCCGTCCCATGGCCGCGAAGTAGGCCCGCATCGCGTAGAAGTTGGTCGGGTCGCCTGCCATCCCATGCACCAGGATCAGCGGCAGGTAGCCGTCGTCCGGCTTCGCGACCACGCTCCGCTCGCGCGGCAGCAACATGCCCAGCCCCACCACGGGGCCGTGCACGAGGTGGCGCTGCACATCGGGATCGATGGCCCTGTATCCGTAGGCTGCCTTGCCGGCGCCCCAGAGCAGCCCCCGCGTGAAAGCTCGACCTGCTGTCAACGCGGCTGCAGCGACCCGCTTCTTGGTCTCATCGGGCATGGCCACCTGCTCCCGCATCTCTTCCTCCAGCGCGCCGCGCAACGAAGCGCCACGCGCGGCGAGGATGGCAGCAGGAGCCCGCTCGGCGCAAGCCTTAGAGCGTCTTCTTCGAGAAGTACCAGTCCGTCACCTGGTAATCTTGCGACGCGAGCCGCTCACGCGCACCCGCCACTGTCTGCGGTGCCGGTACGATGACCGGCTCGCCCGGAACCCAGTTCGCGGGGCAGGCAACACCGTTCTTGTCGGCCGTCTGCAGCCCGTCGATGAGCCGGATGATCTCTGCAAAGTTCCGGCCCACATTCATCGGGTAGTAGATGAGTGCCCGGATCTTCCGCGCCGGGTCGATGATGAAGACGCACCGAACCGTCGCGGTCTCGGAGCTCGGCGTGTGCACCATGCCGTAGAGCGAGGCCACCCGCTGATCGAGGTCGGCGATGACCGGGAAGTTCACGTCGACGCCGAACTTCTCCTTGATGTTCTGCACCCAGCCGATGTGGGCGAAGACCGAGTCGATCGAGAGCCCGATCAGCACCGTGTTCCGCTCCGCGAAGGCGCTCTCCAGGCCTGCAAAGGCGAGAAACTCCGTCGTGCAGACCGGCGTGAAGTCGGCGGGGTGCGAGAAGAGGACAACCCACTTCTCCTTGTTCCACTCCGAGAGCTTGAGCAGGCCGTGCGTCGTCTTGGCCTCGAAGTCGGGGGCAGGGCCTCCGAGCTGAATGCGGGGTGCTTCGATGGGGGTGAGGCTCATGGCTGCTGCTCCGTTGTTGGTTGCGATCCGGCGCTCCCGCGCGGTCTTCAGTGCCTATGAACGATTCTTGACCAAATCAATAAAGAACCTGCCGATCGATGCCGACTAAAAACACAGAACCTTACGTAGGAATGTTCGTCCCAGCCCCCCGCTTTTTGTCGAGCGCAATGCGCACGTCTGGTAGGAGGAGCTCCCGTAGAGGCTCCACCAACGCGCTCGCGCACTTTGAGAGGTCCCATGAAACAGAAGTTCCTGCTCCTTCTCTCGCTCACGATGCTGGCTGCCTGCGCCCAAGACGACGACGCCCTGCTCCAAGAGGTGCGCGACACGCTGCCGGCCGCCAGCGAGGTCCGCGTGGATGTCCCCTCCACCGACAACAAATCCACCCTCGGCGCTGTCGCCGAGTTCTACCAGCACACCCGCAACACCTCCGACTTCCTTAACGGCGCCTCGGTCATCTGGGTGGGCATCATCCAGACCATCATGCGCTACCCCGCCACCAGCGTGGAGGGCGACACCGTCACGTGGGGCCCCTGGAACGACGACAGCGCACTCCGCCCCTTCGCCTACAAACTCGTCGCTGTTCGCACGGGCGACCACAGCATCACCTACTCCCTGTCAGGAAAGCGCCGCGCCGATGCAGGTGACTTCATTCCGCTCATCGAGGGCTCCGCGGAGCGGCCCGACG
>CAIWGR010000104.1 GCA_903912275.1 uncultured delta proteobacterium | reverse complement strand
CGCACAGTCGAGCGGCCGCTCGCGCTCCACATAGCGACGCGCAAATGCCTCGTCGTAGCTGCGGGCAACGAGCCGCGTCTCATTCACATGCTCGTGCCACCGGCCCGCCGAACCGTCCCAGACCGCCAGCCCGGTCACGAGCCTGTGGGTGCGGCCGGAGAAGCGCATGAGCTGTGCCACCGCCCGCTCCTCGGTGTGGGGCTTGCCCAGCACCTCGCCCTCGATCTCAGCCACCTGATCGGAGCCGATCACCACCGCGCCGGGATAGGCCGCCGCGACAGCCTCGGCCTTGGCCCGCGAGAGCGCCTGCACGAGGGCGACAGGGTCGGCGATGCGGGCCTTGTAGGCCTCTTCATCCACCTCCGGTCGGGCCGTCACAAAGGGGAGGCCGAGCCGGAGCATCAGCGCCTTGCGGTAGGGCGAGGTGGAGGCAAGCACGACCTGCTTCATGGCGTCACGGGGTGGGGTGGCGCGAGCTCGGGCCAGGAGGCCGGAAGACCCTCCGACGACTCACAGGCAGCAACCCTGCGGAGCGTCGACCAGCCCGCCTCGTCGAGCAGCACCATGCGGTCGCGGTCGCGGAGCGCCACCTCCGTCTGCAGCGTGGTGGAGGGTGCCCAGACCACGGGCAGACCGTTCCGTTCGCTCCGCCACCAGGAGACGGTGAGCGGGTGCCAGCCGTTGTTTCCGGGGTCGGTGGTCGCGCTGCTCTGCCAGAAGCCGCTCCGCTCCTCGCCGTCGGCGTTCCAGGCGGTGACCTCGATGCCGGTGAAGGTGAGCACGCCGCGCTCTTTGCCGGTGGGCGAGGTCACCTGCCAGCCGCCGCAGAGGAAGGCGTCGAGCGGCGCGTCGAAGTGGGTGAAGACAGGGCGTACCTTCTCCGGCGCACCGCAGGCGGTGAGCAAGAGCAGCCCCACTCCGAGCAGCCGCCTCATACCTGCGCGGGGCGCTCTCCGCCCACAAAACCGAGGATGGTCAGCGGAGCTCCGCCCGCCGTGAGCGCGACGCTGCCGTCGAGCACCGCCCGCTTGAGCAGCCCGAGCGCCTCCACGCCCTCCGACGCGGCCACGACGCCGGTCACGGTTCCCACCACCTCTTCGCCGGCGAGCACCGGCGTGCCCGGCGCGAGGGCAACAGGCGAGGCGAGCCGCATGAGCCGCCGCGCCGGGGTGCTCCGCGAGAAGAGCCGCTCGATGATCTCCTGGCCCAGGTAACAGCCCTTGCGGAAGCTCATCGCCTCCCAGAGACCGAGCTCGAGCGGGATGGCACCCGCGCCATCATCGAAGCCGATCCGCGCCCTGCCCGCAGCCACGCGGAGCGCATCGAACTCTGCCGACGTCGCGGCCTCAAGCCCGAGCGTAGCCAGCGCCTCGAGCGCCTCGGCCACGCCCTCACGCGGCAGCACGAGCAACGCATCCTCCGGCGCGAGCCCCACACCCCGGAGCAGCCAGCCATCGCGCCAAGGCTCGGCGGTGCGCTGCCCCTCAGCAAGCGGCTCCAGCCCCAGACGAGATGCAACCTCCGCGCCACCAAGCGCGACCACCGAGAGCCTCTCGTCGAGCAGCTCCAGCTCCACCTTCTCGGAGATGAGGTAGCGGTCGAAGTGGGCCAACGCGCTCTCCGCGCGCCCCTCTTCAAGCACGAGCAGCCAACCCCGCTCGCCCCAGGCGAAGGCCTGCAGGTCGAAGAGGATGCGCCCATTGATGTCGGTCGCCGTGGCGTAGCCGCCGCCGCGCGCCGGCCAGGGGCGGGTGTCTTGCGTCAGCTTGGTCTGCAGGAAGGGGATGGTGTCGGCGCCCCAGAGGCGGAGCAGCGAGCGGCCCGGCGCAGCTGCAAAGAAGCCGGGCGCCTGCTCGAGCGCAGCGCGCCGTGCAAAGGTGACCGCAGCGGTCTCGACCGCCGCCTGCTTGGCTCCGGTTGCGTCGCTCATGGGCCCGTCACCGTGGCGCCGAACTCGGCATCGAGCGCGTCGGTCATTTCGAGCAGCGTGACGGAGCGATGGGTCTGCATCAGGGTCTCCCAGAAGGCGGTGAGCGCCGCCTCTTTCTGCTGCCAGGGGCGGCGGAGGTCGTGCTGCTTGGCGACGAGGATGGCCTGCACGCCGCGGTCGTGCTGGTCCATGAGGTCGATGGCATGGATGGCCACCGAGAGCTTCTCCTGGCCGGCGCGGAAGCAGCGGGCGAGCAGACGAGCACCCGGGTCGGGCAGCGCGCAGATGGTGGTGCCGATGACGGGCAGACGGGTCACGGGCATGACGCCGCAGGGGATCTCCCAGAGCGGGAGCGAGTGCTTGCGATCGCCGCGACGCCAGAAGCCCCAGCGCGAGGGGCGGTAGGGCGAGGTGGGCGCGAGCAGCGCGAGCGGGTCGTTGGCGGCCGAGCCCGTGGGCTGTCCCTTGGCGGCCATGCGGGCCATGACGGCGGCCTTCGCGGCGAAGTAGGGCGGGCATGGGAAGATGCTCGCGTCGTACCGGTAGCCCCGCTCCGCGAGGAGGGCGAGGATGCGGGAGTCGAGGTTGTAGCCGGGGGTGCGGAAGCCGAGCGGCCGGACGCCGAGCGACTCTTCGATCCAGCGGGCCGCCTCGTCGATCTCTTCGGCGATGCCCGACTCGGAGAGCTCGCGCAGGTGGTAGGGGTGGCGCAGGGTGTGCGAGGCGATCTCGTGGCCGGCGGCGACGGCGGTGCGGAGGGCGGTGACCGCCTCATCAAACTGCAGGTCGGCGGCGACGACAAAGAGGGTCATGCGGATCTGAAGCCGCGCGCAGAGGTCGAGAAGCCGCGGCAGGGCGACCGCATAGATGGCGCGCGGATCGGGGTCCCCCTCGAGCGCATGGATGCGATGGTAGAGGCTGAGGCTGTCGAGATCGACCGAGAGGTTGACCAGTGCGCTCATCGACTTTTGACGCGGATGACCCAGGCGAGTGTGGCGAGCTGGCGAAGCACCCGCGGCACCCGCTTGGTGAGCTGCACCGAGGGGGCCCGCTTCTCGATGACCTCGATGGGGATCTCGGTGGTGCGGAGCATCATCCGGTTGGCGCGGATGACGAGCTCGCTGGCGAACATGTCGCGGTCGACGACGCACTTGCCGACGACGCCCAGGAGCCGCTCGCGGACAAAGGCCTTGAGGCCGTGGGTGTCGGTGCCCTCAAAGCCGGTGGCGAGCCAGAGCAGCCAGTTGATGACGCTGGTGGCAAAGCGGCGGCCGGCAGGGCGGCGGTCGAAGGAGCGCTCGAGCCGCTTGGAGCCGACGACCATGTCGTAGCCCTCTTCGCGGAGGCGGTGGAGGGCACGCTCGTAGAAGTCGACATCGCAGAGGTCGATCTCGTCGCAGACAACATAGGTGCCACGGGCCTGCTCGATGCCGAGTCGGAGCGCCTTTCCGTAGTTGGGCTCGTCGCTCTCCAGCACCCGGATCTCGGGGTGGCGGGCCGAGAGTTCGCGGGCGATGTCGACGGTGCGGTCTTTGCAGCCGTTTGCGCTGAGGATGATCTCGAAGGTCAGCCCTTTGAGCTTTTCGGAATGGGCGATCTTCTCGCGAAGGTCGGCAACCGAGGCCGAGATGATCCCCTCTTCGTTGTAGACGGGGATGACGACGCTGACATCGGGAGCGGCAGACTGGGTGCTCATGGGCAGACACAGTGGTGAGAGACCGGTGGATACGCCCGTTACAGACGCAGAGCGCCTCTAGCGGAGAGGCGCGAGGCGGCGCAAGGTTCACTCCTGCGGGATGCGGAGCTCCATGCCCATCTGGAGCTTCTCGGGGTTGGCGCCGATCTTATCGCGGTTGATGCGGTAGATCTCCTCCCACTGTTTGCCGGAGCCGAGGGTCTTGGCCGCGATTTTGGAGAGGGTGTCGCCGGGACCGATGCGGTAGGTGGCGGGCCGCTCCAGGGGGGCCGCGCCGGGGGCATCGGGTGCGGCGGGTGCGGGGAGCGCGCGGGCGGAGCCAACAAGGGCATCGAGGTCGCGGGCGCCGTCGGCCTCGAGGCGCGGCTCTCCGGAGCCCTCGCAGGCGGGGAGGCCGCCGCAGGGGGCAACGGTGATGGCGGGGTCGGCCTTGCGGGCGATGGCCTGGGCGATCTCAAAAGCGGCGGCGCCATCGCGGGCGCAGAGCCCCTCGCAGCGGAGCGTAACGCTGTTACCCGACACGGAGGCGGTCACGGCGCCGGCCTGCAGCCGCCGGTCTTTGACGAAGGCGAGGTGGAGTTCGGCGGCGAGGGCCGCTTCGGCTGCGGAGACCTCTGCGGCAACGGCAGGCTCGGGGGCGGCACCGGAGCCCTGCGCCGCTGCCAGGGGCGGCTCGGCCCGTTTGCCGCAGGCGGGGAGCGCGAGGGGCAGCAAGAGGAGGAGCGCTGCAGCGCGACGACCGAAGACTTCCAGCATGGTTGGACCTGACACCCCGGCGCGGCCAAAACGAGGCGACGCCAACACCCGATGATCTTTCGGGACGGTGGGGCAGGGGCAGAGGGAGGTCAAGAAAAGCGCGGGGGCGGGGCGGCCGGAGGATCTTCGGCCCGCTCAAATGGGGCGGGGAATGGTTGACCGAAGGGCAGTGCGCGAGTATGACGCGCCTCCCTCGGCGGGCTCTTTGGCCCCGTCGGACTCCTCATCGAACCCCGAGATAGCGTCATGCGCGACAAGATCCGCCTCGTTTCCACCGCTGGCACCGGCTTCTTCTACACGACCTCGAAGAACAAGCGGAACACGCCCGAGAAGATCGAGCTCAAGAAGTACGACCCGGTCGTCCGCAAGCATGTCGCCTTCAAGGAAGCCAAGATCAAGTAGTCTGGTCGGTCGCTTCGGCGGCCACTGAGACCTCGGGGCGCTCTTCGGATCGCCCGCTTCGGCTCGCTCGACTCTGTCGGCGGGCCGGTTGCATTTTTGCGCTCGGAGCTGCGACGGCCGATGGCTCCGACGACCTCGTGCTGCAGCGCTTCGCCCCCGCGCCAATCCTTGCTCCGCGCCTCGTGACTCATTTGACGCAAGGCGTCAGTTTCCGTTGCGCACCCCCCTGCCGCTCGCTACAATCCACGGTTCGCGCACGACGCAGCGGCGGAGCTTTCGCCAAGCAGATGCGCAGTCTCTTTTGTGGTCGTTTTCTCCTCACGGAGGTCACCCTCGGATGGCTGTTCTTCCCCGCTGTATTCTCGCCTTCTCGGGCGGCCTCGATACCAGTCTCTGCGTGGTCTATCTGCGTGAGACGCTCGGCTACGAGGTGGTCACCGCTACGGTCGACACCGGCGCCTTTGACGCCGATGAGCTGGCCCGCATCGAGCAGCGCTCCGTCGAGACCGGCGCTGTCGCCCACTTCACCGTGGACGCGACCGACGAACTCTACCGGAACTGGATCCGCCACCTCGTGGCAGGGAACTATCTCAAGGGCTCCGTCTATCCCCTCTGCGTCGGCGTGGAGCGGGTCGTTCAGGCAGAGCACATGGTCCGCATCGCCCGCGAGCAAGGAGCCGTCGCCATCTGCCACGGCTCCACCGGCGCCGGCAACGACCAGATCCGGTTCGACGCCGTCCTCCGCACCCTGGCGCCCGACCTTAAGATCATCGCCCCCATCCGCGACCTCGGCTGGGGCCGCGCCCAGGAGGCGGCCTACCTCGCCGAGCATGGCCACCATGTGGATGCCTCGACGAAGACCTACTCCATCAATGCCGGGCTCTGGGGAACCACCATCGGCGGCGGCGAAACGCGGACCACCGAGGCGGTCATCCCCGACCATGTCTACACCCGGACCAAGAACCCCACGACCTGCTCTGCCGAGGGGCGGACGGTGGTCATCGGCTTCGAGAAGGGCGAGGCTGTGTCGCTCGATGGCGAGCGGCTCGGCCCCATACCGCTGCTCCGCAAGCTCGACGCCCTGGCGGCCGAGCAGGGTGTGGGCCGCGGCGTCCACCTGGGCGACACCATCTTGGGCATCAAGGGGCGGATCGCTTTCGAGGCGCCGGTTGCGACCGCGCTCATCACGGCCCACCGTGAGCTCGAGAAGCTGGTGCTGACCAAGCACCAGCAGCTCATCAAGGAGCAGATCGCCCAGCAGTACGGCCTCTTCCTGCATGAGGGGCGCTATCTTGACCCCGCGATGCGCGACATGGAGGCCTTCTTCGACTCGAGCCAGCAGACCGTCTCCGGCACGGTCACGCTGCAGCTCCGTCAGGGCCACGCAAATGTGCTGGCGCTCAGTTCACCCTTCTCGTTGCTCAGCGCCACCCGCGCTGCCTATGGCGAAGAGAGCGGCCTCTGGAACGGCCGCGACGCCGAAGGCTTTGCGAAGATTCTCAGCGTGCAATCCATGCTCGCCTGGCAGGCACGAGGCGAATCATGAACCTTCCCCGACGCATCACGCTCGACCGCATCGGCTCGGGCACCTCGCCCGCCCGTATCTCCAACATTGTCGAGATCTCGACCGAGTGCCGCGCCCAAGAGGGCGATGTGGTCGTGGTCCGCGCGCTTGGCGAGAACCGGGCCTACGGCGAGATTGAGCTGCCCTCGGGCCGCATGGCCCGGGTGGTGCGCGGCAACCTCATCGCCGGCGTGCTCGGCGCCCGTCGCGCGCTGCACGGCTACATGGGCCACGTGCCGGAGACTGTGGCGGTGGGCGACCACCTCTCGCTGCTCAACATCGGCGGCGTCATCGGCATCTGCGACGCGCCCAACCGCGACCTCGGACCGCCAATCACGGTCGAGGTGCTGGGCAATGTGACCCGCGGCGGCAAGCTGCTCAACATCGGCGACTTCGCCCTGCCCTCGCGCGGCCCGCTGGAGCCTTCCGGGCCGCCGCTGCTGCTCATCGTCGGCACCTGCATGAACAGCGGAAAGACCTACGCGGCCACCGAAATCATCCGGGTGCTGAGCGTCGCCGGCCACCGCATCGCGGCGGGCAAGCTGTCGGGTGTCGCGGCCCTTCGCGACGTGCTCAAGATGGCCGACAACGGCGCCATCGCCACCTCGTCGTTCCTCGAGTGCGGGCTGCCGAGCACGGTGAACACGGTCGATCTGGCGGCGGTGGCGCGGACGGTCATCGGGCAGCTCGAGAAGGCCTCGCCCGACGCCATCGTGCTGGAGCTCGGCGACGGCATCATCGGCGGCTACCATGTGGACAGCATCCTCGCAGACGCCTCGATTCTGGCGCGGACGCGGGTGCGGGTGCTCTGCGCCAACGACCTGGTCGGCGCCTGGGGCGGAGCGCAGTTCATGGCGGAGCGGGGCCACGCGGTCGATGTGATGAGCGGCCCGGTGACCGACAACGCCGTTGGCACCACCTACATCCGCGGAAAGCTGGGCATCGAAGCCGCCAATGCCCGTCTCGAAGCAGAGGCGCTCGCAGCGCTCGTGGCGGCCAAGCTGGGCCTCCGCGAAGGGGCTTCTCCTTGACCCGGGTCGCCGTCCTCGGCGCGACGGGATACGGCGGCGGAGAGCTGCTCCGCTTCCTCCTGCCCCGCGAAGATGTGCAGGTGGCACATGCCACCAGTCGCACCCGCGCCGGCCAGTTGATCGGCTCGGTGCACCGCAACTTCGAGGAGCTGTCGGAGCTCCGCTTCACCGACCCTTCGACGGAGCAGCTGCTCGACGAGGCCGACCTCATCTTCGGCGCGATGCCGCATGGCGAATCAGTGAAGGCGCTGGAGCCCTTCATCCGCGCCGGCAAGCGGGTCATCGACCTCTCGGCCGACTACCGGCTCAAGAGCTCCGACGACTACGCCCGCTGGTATCACCGGCCGCATGAGGCGACCGACCTGCTCGCAGGCGCCGTCTATGGGCTGCCGGAACTCAACCGCGAGGCCATTGCCGCTGCGAGGCTCGTCGCCTGCCCAGGCTGCTTTGCGACGGCGATTGAGCTCGCGCTGCTGCCTGCTGCGCGCGCAGGCTGGCTCACGGGCCGCATCGATGTGACCGCGTTGACCGGCTCGTCGGGCTCGGGGATGACACCCGCAGAGGGGACCCACCACCCGCTCCGCGACGGCAACCTCCGCGCATACAAGGTGCTGGAGCACCAGCACGAGCCCGAGATCCTGCAGACGCTGCGCGAGGCGGGCGGCAGCCCCACGGCGCTCGCCTTCACCCCCATCTCGGCGCCGCTGGTGCGGGGCATCCTGGCGGTGGTGCAGACCGACCTGCCGGAGGGTGTGACCGAGGCCGAGGTCGAGGCCGCCTTCCGCGACGGTTACGCAACGGCGCCCTTCATCAAGCTGATCCGCGGCCGCGAGCCGCAGCTCACGCCCATCGTGACCACCAACTTTGTGGAGGTGCGGGCCCGCCGCACGCCGCAGGGACGCCTCCATGTGACCACCGCCATCGACAACCTCGTGAAGGGGGCCTCTGGCCAGGCGGTGCAGTGCATGAACCTGATGCTCGGACTCCCCGAGACCACCGGACTCTCACAGCCGGGCTTCTGGCCCTAACTTGAGGAGCAACCTCACAGCATGACGCAGCCTCTCCCCCACTTCCTCTCGCCCACCTCGCTGTCGCTCGACGCGACGCAGGAGCTCTTCGAGCGGGCGCTCGAACTCAAGAAGCGGCCCATCCGGACCGACCTCGCCGGCCAGTCGGCGGGCCTCGTCTTCTTCAACCCGTCGCTCCGCACCCGCACCAGCATGGACATCTCGATGTACCAGCTCGGCGGTCACGCTGTGACGCTGGATGTAGGCGTGGGCACCTGGAAGCTCGAGCACCGCGAAGGCCGCGTCATGGATGGCGACGCCGCGGAGCATGTGAAGGAGGCTGCGAAGGTGCTGTCGCGCTACGTGCAGGCGCTCGGCATCCGCTCCTTCCCGGAGCGGCGGAGCTGGGGCGAAGACCGGATGGACCCCATCCTGTCGGCCTTCGCGAAGTGGGCCGATGTGCCCATCATCAACCTTGAGTCGTCGCTCTACCACCCCTGCCAGAGCCTGGCCGACCTGCTGACCATTCAGGAGCGGATCGGCTCGCCGAAGGGGCAGCCTATCGTCATCTCCTGGGCCTACCACCCCAAGGCGCTGCCGATGGCGGTGCCCAACTCGATCCTGCTCGAGGCGGCGAAGTTCGGCATGGAGGTGCGGCTCGCCCACCCCGAGGGCTGGGAGCTCGATGCCGACATCATGAGCCGGGCCAACCAGCTTGCGCGTGGCGCGGGCGGCTCGGTCACCGTCTACAACGACATCGAGGATGCGATGCCGGGCGCCCGCGTGGTCTACGCCAAGAGCTGGGGCAGCATCGCGAACTACCAGCACCCGGACGAGGAGACGCGGCTTAAGGCGGCGCTCCGCGGCACATGGCGCATCTCGATGCGCCACATGGAGGCGACCGACAACGGCTTCTTCATGCACTGTCTGCCGGTGCGCCGGAACGTGGTGGTGGACGATGAGGTCCTCGATTCCGACCGGAACGCCTGTTACGACGAGGCCGAAAACCGGCTCCATGTTCAGAAAGCGCTGCTGCTCCGCCTGCTCGGCACGTAGCCCCCGCCCTAAGAAACCCCTTTGAACGCTGCAGCTCTCCAAGGATTCCCATTGCAAGACATCACGGTTCTCAAGCAGGCGCTCCCCTACATTCAACGCTTCAAGGGGACGACCTTTGTGGTGAAGTTTGGCGGTGAGACGATGGTCGACCCCGAAGTCCTCGACCGGCTCATCGGCGACGTGACGCTGCTCCACCTCGTGGGTGTGCGCATGGTGCTGGTGCATGGCGGCGGCAAGCAGATCACCGAGATGGCCGATCTGCTTGGCGTGCCGAGCCGGTTTGTGGGTGGCCGGAGGGTGACCGACAAGGGGCTTCTCGACGCGCTGAAGATGGTGCTCGCGGGCAAGATGAGCATCGAGATCCTGTCGGCGCTCAAGCGTCACGGTGTGAAGGCGATGGGCGTCTCGGGTGTGGCCGCGGGGGTCATCGAGGCGCGCCGCCGTCCGCCATCGAAGGTGTCGGGGTCGGGCGACGAGGTGGTGGACTTTGGTGAGGTGGGCGACATCGAGCGCATCGACACGAAGCTGCTCCGGCTGCTGCTCGACGAGGGCTACCTGCCGGTGCTCTCACCGCTCGGCGCAGACGCCGTCGGAAACGTGCTGAACATCAACGCCGACACGGTTGCGGCGCGGGTTGCGGCAGAGCTCAACGCAGAGAAGCTGGTGCTGATGACGGCGACGCCGGGCGTGATGCTCGACATCAACGACAGCACCTCGCTTATCAGTCGGCTGACGGCGAGCCAGGCGCGCGAAGCCATTGAGAAGAAGATTGTGGATGGCGGCATGATCCCCAAGGTGGAAGAGGCGGTCTACGCGATCGAGCGGGGCTGCGGTCAGGTGCACATCCTGAGCGCGCTCGAGGCGCATCAGCTGCTGCTCGAGGTCTTCACCGAGTCGGGCTGCGGCACGATGATCGTGCCCTGACGATGGCCGGGAACCACCTTGCGATTGAGCTCCTTGCTGAGCTTGTGCGGTCGGAGTCGATCAGCGGCAACGAGCTGGGCAACGTGGCCATCTATGCACGGTTTGCCGAGGCGGCGGGCTTTGTGCCGGTGGTGGATGGCCGCAATGTCTGGCTGACGCTGGGCAGCGGCGAAGGGCCTGCGCTGCTGCTGAACAGCCACCTCGACACGGTGAAGGCGGGCGAGACCTGGAGGCGTGACCCCTGGGATGGCGCCATCGAGGGCGACCGGCTCCACGGCCTTGGCGCCAACGATGCGAAGGGCAGCGTGGCCGCGCAGTTCGCTGCGGCGGTGGCGCTCAAGGAGGCTGGCTTTGCGGGCAACCTGGTTGTCTGCGCGAGCTGCGATGAAGAGACGGGCGGCGAGGGCATGGAGCGCATTGCCCACCTGCTCCCGCGCTATGATTCGGCCATCATCGGCGAGCCCAACGACATGCTCGTGGCAGCAGCGCAGCGGGGCCTGGTGAAGGCCGCCATCAAGGTGCCGGGACGCAGAGCGCATGCCTCCCGCCCCTGGCAGGGACACAACGCGGTGCACGCCGCAGCGCGGGTCATCGACCGGATCGCGACGCCCGACATCAACATCCCGGGCGACATGGAGAAGCCGACCGCGCAGGTGACGATGATCGAGGGCGGGACGCAGAGCAACGTGGTGCCTGACGCCTGCACGCTGACCATCGACTGCCGCACCACCCCCTTCTTCAACAACCTCAAGATGATCGACCATCTGCGCGCCGCAGCCGACAGCGAGCAGGGGCAGCTCATCATCCGGTCGAACCGCTTTGCGCCGGTCCACACCGACCACAGCAGCGCGGTTGTACTGGCGGCGCTCGAGGCGACCGGGCAGGCCGAGGCTGGGGTCTTCCCGAGCGTCTGCGACCTCTTCTGGGTGAGCCATGTGCCGGCCATCGTGATGGGGCCGGGTCGCCCCGAGCGGTCGCACCAGGCCGATGAGTTCATCCTCTGCTCCGAGGTCGTCGCCGGTGCGGCGGGCTACGCGCGGGCGGCAGAGGCCTGGTGGCGGATGGTGCAGCCATGACACAGGAGCGGGCCTGGGCAGGCCGGTTTGGTGCGAGCACCGCGGCGGCGCTCGACAACATCAACAAGTCGATCTCCTTCGACATCGCCCTCTGGCGCGAAGACCTCGCCGGGTCGCGGGCTCACGCCCGGATGCTGGCGGCCACCGGGCTACTGACGGCCGACGACCTCGCCGCCATCCTGCAGGGATTGGCGACGGTCGAGCAGGAGTTCGAGAGCGGCACCTTCGCGGTGCTGCCGGTGGACGAAGACATCCACATGGCGGTGGAGCGTCGGCTGACCGACCTGGTCGGCGAGCCGGGCAAGCGGCTCCACACGGCGCGGAGCCGGAACGACCAGGTGGCGACCGACACGCGGCTCTATGTGAAGCGGGCATCGTCGGCGCTCGTGGCGCAACTCACACGCCTGATCGTGATGCTGGCGGAGCGGTCCGAGGCGGAGGCGGAGACGCTGCTGCCGGCCTACACCCACCTGCAGCGGGGCATGCCGAGCACGCTGGGCCACCATCTGCTCGCCTACGCAGAGATGCTGGCGCGTGACGTGGTCCGCATCGAGGCCGCTGCGGCATCGGCCGATGTCTCGCCGCTCGGCAGCGGTGCCTGCGCGGGGACCAGCTTGCCCATCGACCGTGAGATGACGGCGCGTGCGCTCGGGTTTTCCGCCATCAGCGCCAACAGCATGGACGCAGTGTCGGACCGGGACTTCGTGGCCGATTTCCTCTACGCCGGCGCCATGCTGATGCTTCACCTGAGCCGGTGGGGCGAGGAGTGGGTGCTCTGGTCGACGGCCGAGTTCGGCTTCTTGGAGCTCGATGACCGGGTGACGACGGGCTCGTCGATGATGCCCAACAAGAAGAACCCCGACGGTGCCGAGCTGTTGCGGGGCAAGGCGGGGCGGACGGTGGGCAACCTGGCCGGCTTCCTGACAACGCTGAAGGGGCTGCCCTTCGCCTACAACAAGGATTTGCAGGAAGACAAAGAGCCGCTCTTCGACACCCACCGGACGCTCACCGTCTCGCTCGAGGTTGCGGCCGTGATGCTCGATGCGGCGACCTTCCGGCGCGACCGAATGGCGGCGGCCTGCACGGGCCAGATCGATGCGACCGACCTCTGCGAACGGCTGGTGCGAGCGGGCGAGCCGTTGCGCACAGCGCACCACCAGACGGGCCGGCTGGTGCGCATGGCGCTGGAGCGGGGCTGCGAGCTGCGCGACCTTCCGCTCGACGCAGCGCGGGAACACTGCCCAAGGATTGCGCCCGAAATCCTTGCGGGGCTAAGCATGGTGGGGCTAGTCAACGCCCGCGATGTGGTCGGAGGCCCCGCGCCCCGCCGCGTCCGTGAGGCGAGCCGCCTGCTGCTTCAGCGCTGGCAGCCGCGATTGAATGAACCGACCTAGGAGATTGCTCATGCGCACCATCGCCTTCCTGCTCGCGACCCTCGCCGTCGCCAGCCCCGCTGCCGCCGAAACGCTCAGCGGCTTCGAAGTACGCTCCTTCCACGCCGTGGGCTCGCAGTCCGACAGCGGCATGATGGTCGACAACGCCCGTCCGCTGGGCCACCTCTCCTACACGGCCGGCATCGGCTTTGACTGGGCCGGTAAGCCGCTTGTCGAGACGAACGGCACCGACGAGACCCAGGCGCTGATTGCATCGCAGGGCACGGCCTCGTTGCTCGCCGGCATCGGTCTCTGGGAGCGGCTAGAGCTCTCGATGGAGCTCCCCTTTGTGCTCGTTCAGACCACCCATGTGCCGCGGAATTCGAGTGCACTAGGCTTTGCTGGAATTGCAGAAAGTGGTGGCCTCGGAGACATCCGTGTCACGCCCAAGGTGCTGCTCTTCGGACCCAAGAAGGCGGCAGAGCCTGGCTTTGCGATGTCGTTTGCTTCGGAGATCGTCATCCCCACGGGAGCTGGCTCGGAGGCTCCGAACATGAAGTTTCAGGGTGGCGCCTTCCGCGTTGCGCCCCGGCTTCTGGGCGACTGGGTCTTTGCGCCCGGATTCTGGATTGCGGGCAACGCCGGCGTGCAGCTCCTCGAGAATGTGAAGCTCGGGAAGTACGAGCAGGGAACTTCGCTGGTCTGGGGCGGTGCGGCCCGCATGCCGCTCACCAAGTGGCTCGGCCTCACCGCAGAGGCGACAGGCACGCGGACCTTTGCG
>CAIWGR010000103.1 GCA_903912275.1 uncultured delta proteobacterium | reverse complement strand
GAGCGAGGCCAGCGAAACCGGCTGCAGCAGCGCCGGCGCCACCGGTGCAGGTTGGCTCGCCCTGCTTGCCGTTGCGGCACTCCGCCGACGAAGGACCCCGTGAGCCGCCTCCCCACTGCCGACGAACTCGATGCCGCCTGGACCGCCGTCCGCGGCCGCATGGAGCCATCGCCCATCGTGGAACGCGACGGCCTCGTCTGGAAGCTGGAGACCGAGCTCCCCACCGGCTCCTTCAAGGTCCGCGGCGCCACCGTCGCCGCTGCAGCGCTCGCCTCCGACCGCGGCCTCGTCGCTGCCTCCGCCGGCAACCATGGGCTCGGCCTCTGCTGGGCAACCGCGCCAGACCGCACGCCCCTCACCATCGTTGTCCCGCGCGAATGTCCCGAGCTCAAACGGAACAAGCTCGCAGCCTTCGACCACGCCACCATCCGCGTCTGTGAGGCGCCCGGCTACGATGCAGCAGAGGCGCTCGCGCGGCAGATAGCGGAAGAGGAACAACGCCCCTTCGTCAGCCCCTTCGACCACCCGCTCGTCATGGCAGGCAACGGCGGAACCCTGCTCCGTGAACTCATGGAGCAGCGCCCCGAGACGGGCACCATCATCGTCCCGGTCGGCGGCGGCGGGCTGCTCGCCGGCCTGATCGCTGCGCGCGCGCGCCTCCCCGAATCCAAACGGCCCGACCTCGTCGCCGTGCAGTCTGAGGCCTCGCCGGCCTTCTTCGCCAGCCTCCGAGACCGCCACGCCTACACCGCCTGGCCGCCCGCAGAGAGCGTCGCAGAGGGGCTCGAAGGCGGCACCGGCGCCGTCGCTGTGGCGGCCGCCATCGACGCCGGACTCCGCTGCCTGCTCGTCTCCGAAGCGCAGATCATCGCCGCCCGCACCCGGCTCTGGGAGCTCCACGGCTGGAAGGCCGAGGGCAGCGCGGCGGTCGTCGAAGCCGCCAGAGCTGCCGGACTCCTCGAAGGGTTGCGAGGGCCCGTCGTGGGGCTGCTCACAGGCCGCAACACCGCTTGATCTTCCGCACCGCTCTTGCGCGTTGCAGCCGCGCCCTCGCTTGGGTAATCGCGGCCCACCCCCTGACCTCGGACGCCCCATGCGTGACCTGCTGACCGGACTGCTCGAACCCACCCCCGTCCTCGATCACGGCTTCGTCCGGCTTGTCGACGCCATGCCCCGCCTCGCCGAAGAGGGCGAGACCGCAGACCACGCCATCGTCCGCGCTGCCCGCGTCTCCTACCAGACCGGCACCAAGGCCTCCCGCACAGACCGCGGGCTGATCCGCTACCTCATGCGGAACTTCCACACCTCGCCCTTCGAGATGGTGGAGTTCAAGTTCCACACCAAGATGCCCATCTTCGTTGCGCGCCAGTGGGTGCGCCACCGCACCGCCTCCATCAACGAGGTCTCCGCCCGCTACTCGGTGCTGCCCGAAGAGTTCTACATCCCGGAGCCCGAGGCCGTCGGCGCCCAGGCCACCTCCAACCGTCAGGGCCGGAGCGAAGGGCTGCTCGACGAGGCAACCATCGAAGAGACCCGCACCGTGCTCCGCGACCAGGCATCCGGCGCCTTCGCAAGCTACCAAGGCCTGCTCGACAAAGAGGTCGCCCGCGAACTCTCGCGCGCCGTCCTACCCGTCAACGCCTATACCGAGTGGTACTGGAAGGCCAACCTGCTCAACATCTTCCGCTTCCTGCAGCTCCGCCTCGACCACCACGCCCAGTACGAAATCCGCGTCTATGCCGAGGCCATGGCGGCCATCATCAAGCAGGTCGCGCCCTGGAGCTTCGAGGCTTTTGAGGACTACTGGATGAACGGCGCGCGCCTCTCCAGCCACGAGTGGACCGCCATCCTCGCTGAGCTCTCCACCGAGCAGCGCGACCGGGTGCTCACCCGCCTCGAAGACACCCTCTCCGCCGGCGAGCTCCGCGAACTGCAGCAGAAGCTCGGCCGGTAGCAGACGACCTACTCGTCGCCGGGAACCGGCGTCAGATCGTTGGGATCGGTGTCCATCAGCCGCCGGCTGCCGCCGGGAGAGGTGGCCTCTTCCCAACCTGTGCGGTCATCCACCTGCTGACTCTCACGCTCTGGGGCGATGGTATCGGCCTGCGACGCAAGCGCCACCTCCACAATCAGCACCGTGATGTTGTCACGGCCGCCAGCCTGCAGCGCCCGCTCCACCAACCGGTCACTGATGTCCTCCAGCGACAGGTGGGCGTCGCCGAGATAGAACTCCAACTGGGTGTCGGAGACGAGGTCGGAGAGGCCATCGCTGCAGAGCAGGAAGCGGTCGCCCGGCTCCACCGCAAGCTCCTGCGCCTCCACGTCCACGTCGCCCTCCAGGCCGAGCGCCCGCATGATGACATTCGACATCGTCGCGGCTGCGAGCCGTGCCTCCGCGTCGCGCCCAAGGCCGAAGAGGAAGTTCGAGAGGCTGTGGTCCGGCGTGACCTGCGCAATCCGGCCGCCACGCAGCAGGTAGGCGCGGCTGTCGCCAGCATGCGCAATCGAGACGGTATCGCCCGTGAACTGAAGGCCCACAACCGTGGTCCCCATCCCCTGTCGCGACCCAACCTCGAGCGAGGCCTGATAGATGGCCCGGTTGGCCATCAGCATGGACTGTTCGAGCAGCTTGGTAGGCTCGCCAACGCCCGAAGTCGTCGGGAAGGGAATGCGCTGCAGCCGCTTCGACCCCTGATAGAAGTCGGCGATCGTCTTCACGCAGATCTCCGAAGCAATCTGGCCGGCGGCATGACCGCCCATGCCATCGGCGACGACATAGAGCCCGTGGGCCGGCATCACGACGAAGTTGTCTTCGTTCTCGTCACGAACCAGCCCAACATGGCTCCGGACCGCGAAACGAAGCGCCAGTTCACGGTCCGCTCCCACAGCTACCTGCGGCAACGACAGCGGCGGACGATGCGGCTGCGGAAGGTGCGACAGAAAGAAGGGCTCGGTTCCCGGGAGCAGCTTCCAGCCCGAGCAAACCGCAACATAGGTATCCAGCTTCGCGCTCGGCGCGCGGCGTGCGGGGTTCTCTATCCCCTTCTTGCGGCGGATGGGCTTCGACAAACGGTGCTCCGAGCGGCGGTCGCGTGAGGGCGGCCCTCTAGCACATTTGGCACCGGCCCGTCACACCAATCTTTGCAGCGCTTGGTGTGCGGCGCCGAGCAGCCCCGCCTCGTCGCCCAACGAGCCCCTACGGATCTCCAGCCGCGCCCGCGCCACCGCCAGTGTCAACGAGAGCGTCCGCGCCTCGAACCGAGAGGCCAGCACCGGCGCCCGCTCCAGCAACCCGCCGCCCACAAGCAGCACCTCCGGATTGAGGAAGGTGCAGAGGCCGCTCGCAGCAAATGCCAGCGCATCGACCACCTCGGCCACAATGCCCTCCGCCTCCGCATCTCCGGCAAGCGCCGCGCGCTCCAACCGTGCAGGATCGCTCGGAAGTTCGCCGGCCAGATCGGTCGCAAAGTGCATCGCATGGAGCCTTCGACCAAGCGACGCGCCGCCGGCCACCGACTCCACGCAGCCGACCTCGCCGCAGCCACAGGGCGCCTGGCCGCCAGGCAACTTCATGTGACCTACCTCACCTGCCGTACCGCCCGTACCGCGCACGAGCCGCCCCTCCACAACCGCCGCACCGCCAACGCCGGTGCCCGCGTAGAGCGCCACGAGCGAACGCACGCCCACGGCCGCGCCCGCCGCCAGCTCACCCATCACAATCGCCGAAAGATCGTTGCAGACCGCGATCGACCCAGCCGGTCGGCCAAGCGCGGCCTCCATCCGGTCTGCGAAGGCAACATCGCGCCAGCCCAGGTTGGGGCCGTTCACCACCGTGCGACCATCGGGCGACAGCTGCGCCGCAAGCCCCATGCCCAGCGGCAACTCCGTCAGCGCATGGCCGATCGCCGCCTCCGCCTCGCGCAGCGTCGCCAACAGCGCTGCCGCGAGCGACTCCGGGCTGTCGTCAGCACCGCGCCAACCCCGCTTGCCCTGCCAGAGCAGCTGCCAGCTGTCCGCGTCAAACAGACCGAGCCGAAGATGGGTACCGCCAACATCGGCGCCGAGCACAAGCCGCATCAGCCAACCGTCGCTGCGGCGATGGTCGCGTCGAGGAAG
>CAIWGR010000102.1 GCA_903912275.1 uncultured delta proteobacterium | reverse complement strand
GCTCATGGGCGAGAAGGAGGCGGCGGCGGCGGCGTCGAATCCGAGCCAAAGCGCGGAGTAGAGGCCGATGTAGCAGCCGATCATGAAGACCTCGCCATGGGCGAAGTTGATCAGGCCAAGGGTACCGTAGACCATCGTGTAGCCCAGCGCGATGAGGGCGTAGATGGAGCCGACGGAGAGCCCGTTGACGAGCTGCTGCAGAAAGGTGCTCACAGAGGGACCTTGTTGTCGGCGGCCTACTTGGCCGCGCCAGAACCTGCTGCGGGCGCGGCTGCGGCACCGGAGCCAGGGGCAGCGGGCGCGACGGGGGCGACAGGCGCAGCGGGAGCGGGCGCGGCAGGCGCAGCACCAGCGGGCTGGATCTCGGTGACGAACTTGTCGCCGGTCTCGGTAACCTGGAGGACGACAGCGGGCTTCACCGGGTTGCGGTTTGCGTCGAAGGTGACGGCGCCGGTGATGGCGGGGAAGGCCTTCGTGGCCTCGAGTGCATCGCGGATGGCGGCGGGCGTGGGCTCACCCTTGGCGCGGCGCATGGCGTCGATGATGAGAGCGGTGGCGTCGTAGCCGAGGGTGGCGAGCGCGGTGGGCGGCTCGTTCCAGCGCTTGGTGTAGGTTGCGATGAAGGCGGTGGACTTCTCGTTGGCGTTGTCGGGCGCGAAGTGGTTGGAGTAGAAGCTTCCAACGATGTCGGCGCCGCCGATTTCGCGGAGCTTGGGGCTCTCCCAGCCATCGCCGCCGAGGAGGGGGACGTTGAGGCCGAGGCGGCGGGAGTTCTTCGCGAGGTTACCGACCTCGGTGTAGTAGCCGGGGACGAAGAGGGCCTGGGCGTCGAGGGCCTTGATCTTGGTGAGCTGCGCTGAGAAGTCGGTGTCGCCTTCGTTGTAGCTCTCTTCGGCGACGATGGTGCCACCGTTCTTGGTGAAGGTCTCGATGAAGGACTTGGCGAGGCCGATCGAGTAGTCGTTTCGGACATCCTTGATGACGGCGATGCGGGTGAAGCCCTGCTTCTCCTTGGCGAAGGTGGCCATCACCTCGCCCTGGAAGGGGTCGATGAAGCAGGTGCGGAAGACGAAGTTGCCGATCTCCGTGACCTGCGTGTTGGTCGATGAGGGGGAGACCATGGGGACGCCACGGCGCTGCGCGATGCGGCCGCCGACGAGCGAGAGGCTGGAGGAGACCTCGCCCATGATGGCAGAGGCATTCTCGACGTCGATCAGGCGAGTGACGGCGTTGCCGGCCTCGTCTGCTGTGCCCTGGTCGTCGAGGATGACGAGCTTGACGGGACGGCCACCGACGCCACCGGCGGCGTTGGCTTCGTCGATGGCGAGAAGAGCGCCCTGCTGCGTCTTGATGCCGAAGTCGGCCTTGGAGCCGGTGAGGGAGAGGAAGGCGCCGATGACGAGCGGACCGGACTGGGCGCCGCTGCCTTCGCCTTCCCCGCCGGCCTTGGGCTTGCAGCCGGAAGCGGCCACCAGCGCGAGGCTCATGGAGGAGAGGAGCAGGAGGCGGCGTGCGGCAGAAAAACGGGTCATCGGGTTGGCTCCGGCAGGGGTTACATTTGAGCAGCGCGATGCCGCTCCGCGAGGGTTACCACCGATAAGGCGGAGTGGGAAGAATGTTGCGGCTGTCGTGAGGGGCCGATGGGCTGTCGCACGGTCGCGGTTGTGCGGTGCGTTGCTCATCACTAGGCAGTGAACTGGAGCGGGTGCTGCAGTCTTCGTGCGGCATTCCGAGTACCCCGCCCGAATGTTACATTCTAGGGATCTCCCGTGCAGGACCGGTGTGCAAGCTCGCCTCGTAGCGAGAAGCCTAATGGGCCTCGGGGAGCAACCCACCTCGCATCACAGCGAGGCGGGGCCCGCGGGCCAATACCGGGACAGGCGGCCCCGCTCCAACCTCTTCACATCTCGCCGGCTGCCTAGCCCGGTGGCCACTGCATGGAGCGGCCGCCGAGGAGGTGGAGGTGGATGTGAAAGACCGACTGTCCGCCGAGCGAGCCGCAGTTCATGACGAGCCGGTAACCTGACTCCGAGAAGCCGAGCTGTTTGGCGAGCTGCGTGGCAACGAAGACCATGTGGCCGAGGAGCGGAGCGTCGGTCGCCTCGAGCTCGTCGAGCGTGGCGATGAAGCGCTTGGGGAGGATGAGGAGGTGGTGTGGCGCTGCGGGGGAGATGTCGCGAATGGCGATGCAGTGCTCGTCGTCCCAGAGGCGTGGCGCGGGGATTTCGCCGCGAAGGATTTTGCCGAAGATGGTGGGATTTTCGCTCATGGAGGACCTGCTGCGGGAGGGTTATCGGTTGCGGCTGTCGAGCCAGAGCGTGACGGGGCCATCGTTGATGAGTGCGACCTTCATGTCGGCGCCGAACCGGCCTGTCTCCACGATGATTCCGCGCTCGCGCCAGCAGCGGGCTGCGCGGTCGACGAGCTCGCTCGCGGGGGCGGGCTGCATGGCGCCGACGAAGCTAGGTCGCCGCCCGCGGGAGAGGTCGGCGTAGAGGGTGAATTGGCTGACGAGGAGGATGGCGCCGCCGGTCTCTTCGAGGGAGCGCCCCATGCGGCCCTGGTCATCTTCGAAGATGCGGAGCGCGGGGATTTTGGCAGTGATGAAGGCGAGGTCGTCGTCTGTGTCGCCGTCGCCGATCGCCAGGAGGACGAGCAGGCCGTGGCCGATGCTCCCGATGCGCTCGCCTTCGACCGTAACAGAGGCCTCGCTGACCCGCTGGAGGAGGGCCCGCATGGACTAGCCCGTCGGCAGGTCGACCCAGTTTGGCGCGAGGCCGCTGAGTCGGAGCTGGAGCTGGTTTCCCGCGGCGCCGCCGAGGTGGGCCATCTGGTAGACGGAGAGGTGTCGGAGGCGCTTTGCGGCGTCGGTGGCGGCGTCAGGGAGGCGTCCCGAGCCGACGAAGAGGACGAGGTTGAAGCCTTCGCTACCGCCCGCCTCGTGGATTGCCTCGAGTGCCGCTTCGACCGGGATCCCGAAGAGGGTGGCGTCCCAGCCATGCGGCTGAATCTGCGGAAGTTCGGGGCTTCCGAGCCAGCCGGCGTTGGCGATGGCCGGGG
The DNA here is from genome assembly GCA_903912275.1 of uncultured delta proteobacterium. Classification (GTDB taxonomy): domain Bacteria; phylum Myxococcota_A; class Bradymonadia; order REDH01; family REDH01; genus CAIWGR01. The sequence goes on along the minus strand of CAIWGR010000102.1, from coordinate 6,605 downwards.
CGCCGGCGTCTGCTTCGAACCAGCAGAGCCTGGGGTGCGCGGGGTCGAAGCCGAGCGCGAAGTCGGGGTGCATGAGCAGGCCGAGGAGCTCGATGACGATGGGGGTAGAGGCGGCGGCGGGCTCGACGACGAGCGCGACGCGGCCGGGTCGGAGCGCGGGGCTCGGGATGGCCAGTGCCTGGCGGAGCAGGTGGTCGAGGCGGAGTTGCCAGGGCAGGCGGGGGTCTGGGGCGAGCAGGCGTGGGGCGTCGCCGCCAAAGGCGCCGCCGGCGAGCGTCGCGAGCCGCTCGGGGGAGAGGAGCGCGGTCTCTGCGGGAGGTACGGCCTCGGCGTCTGGCGCTTCCACCTGCAGCCCCAGGCTCTCGGCCAGTGCGCGCGCGCGACCGAAGCGGGGCTCCGCACGGAGGACGGCGGTGAGGTCATCGGCAGCGGTAGCAGTGTCTGCGGTGGCGAGCAGCTTCGCGCGCTCAAAGCGGAGCCGGATGGAGGTCTCGGAGGTCGCCGCAGCGAGCGCCTCATCGATGGCGGCGCGGGCCTCGTCGATCGCGCCTTCACGGGCATGGGCCTCTACGAGCAGGATGCGGGCCTCGGTGTGGGCGGGAAAGTCTTCGAGGATGGCCTCGGCGCAGGCGCTGGCGATGGAGTGGCGGCCGGCGCGGAGGTGGACCATGGCGTCGTCATAGGCGAGCTCGACCATGTCGGCGTCGAGCCCGAGGGCGCGCTCGCGCTGCCGCGCCGCGGCTTCGGGCTGACCGAGCAGGGCGTAGAGTTCGGCGAGTTCGTCGTGCCAGTATCGGAAGTAGGGGTGGATCGCGATGGCGCGGAGGTAGCCGTCGCGGGCCTGCTCAAACTGGCCGAGCCGCCTGCGGAGTCCGGCTTGGCGGACGCGGAGATTCGCATCGAAGGGGTCTTCGAGGAGGAGGTCGGCGTAGATGGCGTCTGCGGCCGCATAGTTGCCTGCGTCGAGGTGGAGCGCGAGCAGGTTCTGGGCGGCGGGGAGGAGGGCGCGGGAGCGGTCCCAGGCCTCGTTCCAGAGGCGGAGCGCCGTCTGTGCATCGCCCGCCGCATGCGCCTGCAGACCGGCGTTGAAGGAGGCGACGGCGTCGCGCTCGGCATCTCGGAGAGAGAGGGTGATGGAATCCATGGGCCGTTCTCGGTTGCAGGGTGTGGCGGAGGATGATTGCGGCGGGCCTGTTGTCAGGCCATCAGCGACGGGAATTCTTGGAGACGGGAGCGGCCTCGGCGCGGACCTCGAGTTCTCGCTCCATGAGGCCATGTTGCCAAGACCACCCGAGCGCTTCGTAGAGTTCGAGGAGGAGGGAGATGGACTCCATGGCGGATTCAGGCTTTTGGGCCGTGAGGTGGAGTGCGTTGGCGGCGAAGGTGACACCCTGTTCGAGCTGCTGGTCGTTGGCGGCGTCGACCGCGGCGTGGAGCCAGGGTTCGGGTTCGTTGGGGTCGTTGTCGAGGATGAGTTCGAGGGAGGCCCACTCGCCGTAGGGGTCGTCGAATCCCGGGTCGTTGGCGAGCTTTGTGGTGAGCTCTTCGAGGTCGAGTTCGGGGACCTCGCTGAGGAAGGGCATCATGCTGTCGCCGCTGTAGGTCAGCGGGGAGCGGAGGGCGCGGCGGTAGGCAGCGTGGGCCTCTGCGCGGTCGCGGTGGAGTTCGTGGATGCGCCCCGCTGCGAGCGCCGCTGCGCCGAAGTGGGGGAAGACCTCGAGGGCGTGCTCGGCCTCGGCGAGACCACGGAGTTCGTTCGCGGATTGGCCGAGCCTGCAGGCTGTGAGGACGAGCGAGGCGGGGGCCTCCGGGTCGATGCGCAGGAAGGCGCGGCTCACCTCTGTGTTGCTCGGGTAGGGTTCGGGCAGGAGCACATGAAAGTCGGTGGCGAGGTCGAATCGGTCGAGGAGCGGAAGGATGCGGAGGTCGTATCCGCCTGCATCGAGAATGGCGATATTGCCACGGCGGACGGCCGCAAAGGAGGTGATGCCAATCCAGGCGACGAAGAGGTCGAAGGAGGAAGCGACGGGCACGCAACGGTAGGTCTCGTACATCCAGAGGACGACGGCCTGGGAGTCGCGCATCGGGGCCGCGGCGGAGAGGACGAAGCAGAAGAGGTTTCCCGCGCCGTCTGCCGCAAAGGGGACGAGGTCGGGGTGCATGCCGGTCCAGCGTCGTCGCGCGAGCTGGATGATCCACGACTGGAGAAGGTCTGTGGAGCGGGGCACGAAGAAGCCGACATCTCCGAACCAGGCGGTGGTCTCTGCCCCCGTGACCTCCCGGAGGTGGTTCGAGAAGCTGAGATAGGAGTCGGGGAGGAGCGGTTTCACTTGGGCAGCGCCGTCAGGGGTCTGGCGATGGCACGGATGCCGCGCTGGTCGGCGACAAGGTGCAGATCTCCAAGCTTCAAGAGTTTGGCCGCGGCGGATGCGGTTCCGGCCTGATCGCAGCCGCCGGGCCTGCCGATGGCGATGCGTCCGTCGGCATAGCGCAGGAGATCGAAGCCATCGTCCGAGAGGCGCTGCACGAGGCCCGTGGCGCAGTCTGCCGGGAGGGCTCCCATTGCCTGTTGCCACGTGGCGTCGGCGGACGATGTGTTGAGGCGTCGCAGCGTTCCGTCGCTGTCGAGTGACCAACGGCCTCCGCCTTCGTGCCATTGCAGACGGCCCGCGCCTGCGGCGATTGCGGGGGCTGCGGGCTGGCAGGAGGTTGGGTTGCAGGTGAGGGTGGCGCCATCGGCGAAGAGAAGGAAGTCTGCTCCTGCAGCGAAGAGCTGCTTGAGCGCGCCCGGTTGGCTGGAGTGATGGCTCCAGAGACCGTCGGCACGTCGGAAGACCTCGTGCTCGGAGATGGCAATGAGGTTGCCGGCGGTATCCTGATCGAGCCCGATGAGCTCGGTGGGGCGGATGCCCTCTGCCTCGAGTCGGGTGGGCGTCCAACTGTCGTTTGAGCGCGCCCACACGGTTGCGAGGCCAGCCTCGGAGCCAGCGATGATGAGCTGCCCGTCCGATGTCCGGAGCCCCGCGCGGAGGGTGACGTTGACGCCCGGTGGGGGCTCCACGCGGAGGAGCGTGGGAGGGTCGGAGGGTTGCCGCGGCAGCGCGGTGACCGCGACGAGGAGGTCGGCGGCATGGAAGAGGAGGTCGGCGCGGAGCGGTGGCGGGACCTCGTTGCGAAGATCTGTGCCGGTCCAGATGAAGCGTGCGCCGTCGGCGTCGATGAGCGTGACCTCGCCAAGATTGGAAACCGGGGGGATGATGCCGACGAGGTTGCGCGGCGTTCCTGCGACGAGCGTGAGGCTTCCGTCGCGGAGGAGGGCGAGGCCCTGCGAGGTGGGGATGTAGTGGGTGTTCGGGTCGCTGCTCCGCGAGGCGCTGCGACCGATGCGGAGCGGGGTTCCGCCTGTGGCAGCGGTCTGGTCGAGCAGGGTGCTCCAGCCTCCCACGGCGACGCTTCGGATGCGGGTTGGCTCAATGACGACGACCTGCCCGGGGGTGGAGGCGATGATCTCCAGGATGCCCTCTGAGGGCAGCGGATCGGTGGTGGCCGTCAGGGGGCGCCACTGCATGCCTGCACGGTCGGTGGCGACGGTGAAGACCTTGCCGGAGTCGCAGACGGCGAGTCCGACTTCGTGTGAGAAGCCGAGGGCGCTGAGGTGGTCGCAGCCCTCCGCGGAGGCGAGGGGCGAACTCATGCGGAGGAGGTGATGCGCGTCGCCGATCCAGACAGCGCCGGTGGCGTCGATGAGGTGTGTGAGACCGAAGGCATCGGCCTGCAGGCTCTTGATCGGGCCTGCGGGGTAGGGCTCAGCGAGCGTGGCCTGGAGCGGGGTCCAAGCTGTCGCCGTTGCTGGTGGGTCGAGCTTGCCGGCAGGCGCGGGGACGAGGACTCGGCCCTCGTCGGTCACGAGCCAGGGTGGCTCTGTGATGCTGCCTGCGATCCGGAGTCTACCGCGCAGGCCGGAGGGAACGAGGGTGTCGCCGTCGGTGAGAATGGCGCCGTTCGCTCCGGTGCAGAGCAGCCCCCGCTCTTCGCGCCAGAGACAGTCGACCAGCCTGCGTTCCGGGCCGCCGGCGGGCCATCTGGTCCATTGTGGAGGCTGCTCCACAGAGGAGATGGTTCGGGCTGCGGAGGCGAGCCCTTGCGGGTCGATCGTCCGGATGGAGATGATGGGATCTGCGATCGCCGAGGTGAGGATGGCCTCGTTGGCGCCAGGGGGTGAGACGAAGCGTTCGGCCTTGTCCTTCGGGGTGCTGTAGGGCGAGCCGGAGAGGACGATTTCGACCTTGAGTTGGTCTACGGAACTATCGGGGTCGCTGCCACGGACCCATTGGAGGTGGAGCTGCCCGGCGAGGTCGAACCGTGCGACGGGCTTGTCGGGGGGCTCGGGCGGGCGGTTTGCCGCTGGAGTTGCAGCGGGTGGTGGCGGCTGTTCCTTGCTGCCGCAGGCGGCGAGGAGCGCGGCCGTGAGGCCGCAGGCAAACGCGAGCCGGCATCCCCGCATGGCGCTGTGGGTCAGTGGTTGTTCTTCGAACCGATCGGCTCGATGGTGACGGTGAGGGTACGGCCCTCGGGCTGCGGCGGGCCAGCCGACTCAGCAACGTCGCTCATGGCCTGAACCATGAGGTTCATCTTCTCGATCCAGAGGTTCATGTGGGAGCTCTCGCGGCCACGCATACGCATGACGAACTTCACACGGTCGCCCTTCTCGATGAAACCGCGCGCCTGGTTGAGCTTGGTCTCGAGGTCGTGGGTGTCGGTCTTGGGCCGGAGCGTGATGGTCTTGAGTTCAACGCGCGTCGCCTTGCTCTTGGACTCCTTCTTGGAGAGTTCGTAGCGGAACTTTCCGTAGTCCATGATGCGGCAGACGGGCGGCATGGCCTTGGGTGCGACCTCAACGAGGTCTACGCCGGCATCTTGCGCGATGTGCCGTCCCTCGTCGGGTGTCATGATTCCCAGCTGTTCACCGTCGATTCCGATCACGCGGATCTGCGAGATGCGGATCTGGTGATTGATGCGATGCATTTCTGCAGTCTGCTGTGGCTTAAGTGGGGATGACACGCTGAGAGACCTCTAGAGAAGGGATGAGAAACGGATGCCGAGCAGCCGCAAGTTGCGCGCGCTAGGTAGGCGATCACGCGGGATTCTGCAACTTGCTCGGAGGGGGGCAGGAACGCTCTTCGGCGGCTCGTCAGGCTGACGGTGTTGCCCGGAAGAGGGCGCGGAGCGGCGTGCGGAGCATGGCGCCGCCGTCGGCCTCTTCTTGGAGGGCGGCGAGCCGCTCTTCGAAGGGGCCGATGGTCCAGCAGGCCTCGTCGTCGAGGGTCTCGGGCGCGACCTCCTCGGCGTTGAGCGGGCAGATATCGCGGAGCTCGACGACCTCGTCCTCTTCGTCCTCCTCGAACCAGCGGAGCGGCAGTCCCTGCGTGCGGCAGACGTAGGGCCGGGCCTCGTAGACGCGGCAGGCGCCGTCACTGTCGAGGAAGGCGCAGGCGCCAGCCGGGGCTGGCTGTCCGGTCTCGAGCAGTTCGGGGAAGGCGTCGCGGATGCGGTCGGCCTCGACCTCGAAGACGGTGAGTTCGTCGACGCAGCAGGAGGAGCAGCCGCGCCTGCAGTGGAGGTTGTGCTGCCCCGCGACGCCTCCCGCGATGAGGTCGATTTCGCGGTGGAGCGCGAGGAGGCTGGCGCGGCGATGCTCAGACATGGTTGACTCGAGGCGGGAGGCCGCTGCTGCGCGGCGTTCGGGGCTACTCGGTGGTGCGGAAGAGTGCGACGACGGGGCGGTCGTCACGGGCCGAGATCTTGAGGCTCTGGGTATGGCCGGAGCTGGAGGTGAAGGTGAGCTGCTGCTCTCCGATCGGGACACGGAGAGCTGCGAGCGAGATGCGCGCCGGCATCATATTCCAGGTGCGGGTATCGGGTGTGTCGGCGGCCTGCATCACCCCCTGGGTGATGAGGCTGAGGACGAAGAAGGCGGTGGCGGTGCTGCTGTTCTTGCCGCCCGCGGCATCGCCGACGGCCTGCACGGCTTCGCGGGCGATGATGCGGGTGATGGCGCGGGTGAGAGCTGCCCAGGCGATGGCCGACTCTTCGGACTTCCACTGTGCGAGGGCGAAGTCCGCGAGGTCGGCGATCTCGGTGGCCTCAGCGCTGAACCCCGCTGCGGAGGCGGTGAAGCGAGCGGTGCTCGCGGGGTAGCGCACGAGGACAGGGTAGTTGACCCAGGTGAGGAGGTTCTCGGCGGAGGCCTTGGCCATCTGCTCCTGCTGCGCCTGCGAGAGTTGGTAGCGGCTGTCGCGTCCGACGGCGTCGAAGACGACGCCGATGGGGTAGCGCTCTGCGCGGCGGTAGGGGGCGAGGCCGGAACAGACGACAGCGAAGACGAGGCCCTTTCCGTCCCCGGTCTCGTCCTTTTCTGCCCCTGCCGGCATCAGCCCAGATTCTGCGACGAGCTTGTCGCCTGTGGCGTCTCCGCCCGCCTCGAAGGCGAGGCCGGCGAGGAGGCTGGCGGCCTGAATCGCGGGGTGGCCGGCGAGGTCGGTTCCGTTGAAGTAGTCGATGAGGATGGTGAGGCGGCGGGCCTCGACGAGCGCGCCGGGAAGGTC
>CAIWGR010000101.1 GCA_903912275.1 uncultured delta proteobacterium | reverse complement strand
CTGTCGATGAAGGTGAGGCGGCCGGTAGCGTCGGTCACGGCGACGAGCGCATCGCCCTCGCGGACGCCGATTTGGACCGTCGCGCCTTCGATGGGGTCGTTGGAGCCCAGTTCGAGCACGGTCACCCGCATCTCGCCCGCGAGCGACCCGCCGGAGGTTCCGCCGGGGATGATGGCCGGCTCCTGGTAGCGGAAGAAGCCGGGGAGTTCGGTGCGTTCGCCGCAGCCGCGCACCTCGATGCGGACCTTTCCTGGCGCGTGTGCGGGTGCGATCGCGGCGAGTAGGCCCGTACCGAGGAGCTGGGTGGGCGCTGCGACGCTGTCGAAGAAGAGGGTGCAGGTGGCGGAGAAACCGTCGCCCGGGAGGTAGACGAGCGAGCCGCCGCCGGCGCTCCCCGTCTGGGGGAAGAAGGGGTCAAACCGGCGGTCGCGGAGCCAGGAGACGGTGAGGCCGGTGTCGAGGGTGAGGGTCCCGACACGGGCACGGAGCGGTGCCGTTCCGGGCGGTCCGGGCGGCAACACGAGGTCGGCGGCGGTGCCGCGATTTTCGATCACTGCGACGCCGGTTCCGCCTACGAAGAAGGAGGAGACCGGCGCCAGACCGCTGCCCATCAGCGTGGCGCCAAAGCCTGTCGCAGCGCTGCCGGAGCTCGGCGAGATGCGGCCGAAGTCGGGGAGTTCGACGAAGGTGACGAAGGCGCTGCCAAGATAGGCACCGGCCTCCGAGAATGCTTGGATTTCGACCGGACCGGCAGGTGTCGGCGGCGACAGAAAGCGGACAAGCCCAGGCGTGGCCTCGAGCACGACGGCCTCGGTCTCTCCGACGCGGACCGCTGCCACGGCGTCGAGGCCTGCGCCGAGGAGTGAGACGACCTCTCCGCCACCGGCGAGGAGTGTCTCGGGCAGCGCTCGCTCGACGAGGGGGCCCGCGAACGCGTCGTCATAGGCAAAGGCATCGGGGAGCCAGTCGGAGCCGTCGGCGCCACAGTCGAGGGCAAGGTCGACGGTGCCTGGGAGGCCCGGCGGAACGGTCGCGCTCCAGCGCCCTGCCCCGTTTTGGCGCAGCGTCGCGGCCTCGGCACCGAAGTAGAGGAGGCAGTTTTCCGAGAGACCTGCGCCGACGAGTTCGGCCTCGATGCCTCCGCCCGTCGGCGCGCGCGACGGCAGAAGCGCGGTGAGCTGCACCGGGTTGCGATACCGGAAGCCCTCTTCCAAGCGGGCAAGCCGCTGGTCGAAGGCCACGACGGCCACCGACCCTGCGCTGCCGCCGGGAGGCGCCTCGAGCAGTACCTCGGTCGTGGAGAGCCTGCGCGACACCTGCGCCTCTCGGGTGCCAACGAAGAATCGGGTTGCTTCGTCGAAGCCTGAGCCAGTCACGAGCAGGTCGTAGCCGCCGGCCAACTGCCCGCTAGCGGGCGTGACGCTCTCCACCACGAGGTCTTCGACGAAGAGGAAGGGCTGTTCGTAGGTCGTCGAGCCACCGGCCGTCACCAGTTTGAGCAGCTCGGGGCCGGCAGGGCTGGGCTCGGTCAGGAAGCTGAGTGTGTAGTCGTCGATGCGGTCCACGCGAGGAACGAGCCGACCGCCGAGAAAGACCTCGAGGCCCTCTGCGAACCCGCCGCCCTCAACAAAGACGGCGGTGCCGCCGGAGGTGCTGCCGCGCAGGGGCGTCACGCTGACAATCTCGGGGGGCGTCGGCGGCGCTGGGGCGTCTTCTACGCCGGCGTCAGCACTGCCCTCTTGACCGTCGGCCCGCTCGACATCGCCGAGCGGCTCGGTATCTGCGGCGGCGTCGGGGGCTGCGCCGGTGTCGCGATCCACGGAAGCGTCGGAACCTTCTTCGGCATCGGGAGCAAGCCACCAGTCTGGTGGCGTTGTGTCGGCAGCCAGGCTCGGCGGAACAGTCGGAAGATCGCACGCGGCGAGTCCGAAGGCCAAGAGCAGCAAGAGGATGAGCCGGAGCCGATGCAACATGCGGTCCAAAGTAGTCATTTTCAGGGGCAGCGCCAGATGCTTCGGCAGCGCGGCAGGCAGGTCAGATCAGCCGGCCAAAGTGGAGCGCTGTGACCGCTGCCGCGAGTGCAATCGCCAGTTTGAAGGCGCGCAGGGGCAGACGGTTGGCATAGGTCGCGCCGAGGTGGCCGCCGACCAGACTTCCGAGCGCAAGCGGCAGACCCACGCCGAAGTGGACCAGGCCACGGGCGACAAAGACCGTGATCGCGCCAACGGAGAAGACCAGCGTGAGCAACGACTTGAGGGCGTTGGCCTGGGCCGGCGTAAGCGCGCCGAGCCGGTAGGCGGCGTAGGCGTAGAGCAGGCCGATGCCCGCCTGCACGGCACCTCCGTAGAAACCGATCGCCCCGAACACGGCGTAGGTGGCTGGCCCCGGTGCCCGCTCCGACGCACCAGGCGCAGGTGGCGCGATCAGACCGAAGGCGTCGGCCGCTGTCAGAACTGCGAGCGCCCCAAAGATGACGGCAAGCACCTTGCCCGCCAACGCAGATTGCATGAGTGCTGCGGCCGCGGCGCCGGCGAAGGTGCCAATCAGCGAGACAGGGAGCAGCCGGAGGGCGAGCTTCCATGGGATTGCTCCCTTCCGCTGCCACACAAAGGTGGCGCTCAGGCTCTGCGAGAGGACGCCGAGCCGGCTCGTCGCGTTTGCAGCCATGGGCGGAAGTCCCGACAGGGCCAGGACGGGAAGGCTGAGCAGCGTGCCTCCGCCGGCGACAACATTGACCCAGCCTGCGACCATCCCTGTCCCGAAGCCGAGGGCTGCGAGGGCTGCGGGGCTCACGGCCTGTTGAGCGCGACCGCGGCGTCTGGCGCGGCGAGCCCCTGCCGGAAGGCGACGGAGAAGGGGGTCAGGGCCGGGCTTCCGAAGAGATGGAGCGGGTATGCGGGCTGCAGCTTGACGCCAGCGGCGTTGTGCGAGCCGAGCGAGGGTGCGCCGTCTGTGTTCTCGAGCCAGACGGCGCCGGATCGGATGACGAGCCTTTTGCTGCCGTCGGCCGACAGCGATGGGTCGACCGTCAGGAGCGACGGGTCGACGATGTGCGACGAGATGGCAGGCGCGCTGTCGTCGAGTGCCTCGACGCGGAGTTCGCCGCCCCGCATCACCGACTCGATGACCGTCTGGTCGCCGGGCAGCCAGCGCAAGCGAGCCGCAGCTTCGTCGCGCTTCCATCGCACCGCGGTTCCGATGGTCACGCGACCGTCGAAGAGCCGAACCTTGACGAGCTGGGTTGCACCCGCGGCGTTCCGCGCCAGGACCGCGAGTTCGGTGGGACGGACGGACGCGTGCACATGGGCCTGATTTTCGAAGAGGACATAGTCGTAGCCAGCGCAGACGGCGAGGCGCGAGAGGCGGCCGTAATAGGCGCGGCGGGCATCGCCGGTCGCTGCAGGGACGGGTGACAGCGTGAGGTCGTTGGCGCGCCCCTGGTAGTGGGTGGAGCGCACGCTGTGCTCGTGCATGGAGTCGAAGGCCTCGGTGATGCGGAGGCGGAAGGCGGGACCGCCCGTGAGCGGGTCCTGCCATTCGCGGGCGACCAGGTCGGCGAGCCTGGCCAGCGAGGCGGCGGCAGCCGGGTCCATGAGATAGTCTTCATCCTGATGGTCACGGCGATCGACGGCTGCGTTGGCTGCGGGTGGCCGCGTCTCTTCGTTCTTGAACTCCACCGTGCGGAGCGCCGGGTTGCGACGGGTGTCGCTCAACGCTGCGAAGGCGCGGTCGCGCTCGAGACGCTCGTCCACCGCCACCTCTCCGACCGCCTCGGCCTCCGTGATCTGCGGCACCGAGCCGCGCGGTGCGAAGCTGCCACCCTTGCAGGAAGAGAGCTCTCGCTCGACGGCGACGGGCTGTGCACGAACAACGAGGTCGCCGAGCTGACGGACCCAGAAGTTGGCCCGCTTGCCGTCGCGTGTGGCCTCACCGATTCCGACGACGAGATAGGATTCCATGGAGGGGTGCCAGCCCAGCAGTTCGACCGCCGCGCCGGGCTCGACGGGCGTCGCGAGCGGCAGTTCGAGGCGCACCGTCTTCTGCAGGCCCGGGTCCCACGGGGTGATGCGGAAGCGTCCGAGCGTCTTGCCGGGCGGCAGGGCCTCTGCCTGTTCCGCCGTCAGCGTGGGCGATACCGAAACCTTGAAAACCACCGACCCTTCGACTGCGCCAGGGGGCACGGTCATCGTCAGACCACCCGAGCTCACGGTCGCTGAGGCCGCGCCAACCGTCGCAGTGACCTGGGAGGCGGGGAGGTCTTGACTGACCACGGGCACCGCGGTTGCAGCCGGTTCTGGGCGCGCAGGGGCCATGACCGCGGGCAGCGAGGGCTGCTCCATCTCGGCCGTGGCGCAGCCTCCCCACGCGAGGGTGAGGAGCAGCGACCAGAGCCCGAGGAGCCTATGGTGCGACGATTGCATCGGGCGGCCCCTACCATCTTGGCCGCCGAGCGACAACGGTGCCCCTCCGCTCTGCCGCCTAGGGCTTGAAGGCCTCAACGACCCAGTAGGAGGTGACGAAGCCCAGTTCGAGGACTTCGTAGCCGCGCACACGCTCGCACCGGACGATTTCGAGGCCCGGCGGCATGGAGGATTCAACCTCTTCGCGGGTCCGGCGCCAGAGCGAAACCTCACCATAGCGGTGTTCGTAGGCCTCGCGCGGAACGCCGCCCCAGTCCACCCGGTCTTCGACGGTGAAGAGCGCGCGGCCGCCGATGCGGAGGACGCGGTGGAGTTCGTCGAGCGCCACATCGAGGTTCTCTACGAACTCGAACATGGCGAGCGCGAGGACGACGTCGGTGCTCTCGTCGGCAATCGGCCAACTCTCACCGGCGTTGGCGCAGTGCAGTTCGATGCCCTTGATGGGGCGCCGGTTGCGCGCCTTGTCGAGCATCACCGGAGAGATATCGAGGCCGGTCAGTTCGCGGCCGGCGCCAGCAAGCGTCTCGAGGAGCGCGCCCGTGCCGCAGCCGGCATCGAGCACATCCTTGAGGGGCGGGACAATGAAGGGCCACTCCGCGAGGAGACGGATCGGATCCCAGCCCAGAAGGCGGAGGTCGGCATCGTAGCGGGGCGCCATGCCGTCAAAGAAGGTCCGTGTCTCGGCAGCCGCGGTTACCATGAGGCGAGCTTCTTCCACGCGGCGCGAAGGCTCGGGTAGCGTGGCAGGAAGATGCCGGGCGACGGCGGGGCGGCGAGGCTGCGGACCGTGCCGGACGGCAGCAAGGTGAGCAGACCAAGGCCCCGCTCCTTGCAGAGTTCCGGCAGCCAGATGGGGGCACGCTCGGCGGCGAACCAACGCCAGTTCGCTGCGACGGCCAAGAGGGCGTCGGCCAGTTCGCCTGCCTCCTCGAGCGAGAGTCCAGAAGCGGATGCAACCGCGTGGAGGCGGTCTCCCCGACCCTGCACATGGACCCAGATGGTCTCGGAGCCGGGGACACTCTCGCCGCCTGTCTCTGCATAGGGGACGGTGAGGAGTTCGTGCGCCGGCAGCGCTTGCGCAAGCGCCTCGGGCAGCGGTGTGGTGGTGGGGTTCTGCGTCTCTGTCTGCATGGACTACCTGGGCTTCGTGGAAGGAGTGATTTTGGTGCTGGCGGGCGGTGCCTTCGCGCCGAAGGCCGACTCGCTGGCGTCGGGCAGGTTCAGGCCTGACCCTTCGGCTTTGGGCGGCGGCGCGGCGGAGCCTTCGACCGGGGCGGCGCTTCCGTCCCTGTCGGGGAAGCCCATGTAGTTCTGTCCCTGAAACGGGGCGGTATCGACAGTTTGGAGCGAAACGCTCGACATGCCGGCGAGCGCGGCGGGCACGGCCGCGAGCGCTGTCACCTCGGCGATGCAGGGGGGCGCGCCATCCACCGTCTGCATGACGCGAAACCAGAGAAAGCCCGGGTCAACGCCGGACGGGAGCGCGACGAGGTAGCGACCGCCCTGCCCCTTCAGCTCCGCAAAGCCGACGCGCTGCGACGACTCGATGAAGCGGGTGAAATTGGAGCGGTCGAGCGTGCTCCGCGTGGTGTTGAGGAAGAGGCTCAGGTCGCTCGGCCGACAGCCGGCCCCCAGAGGCGTCTCGATGACGATTGCGGCGGGCGCGGGATGGCTGCCACGAAGCCGGAAGACGAAGGTCCAGGGTGAGCGGGTGCCCGCGGCCGTTGCAAAGACACGTGCGCCCTTCTCTGCATCGGTGAGCCTGTCGGCGACGCCGACGGTTCCGCCCTCGCCCGGCGTGGGCCAGGCGTCGGCCTGCAAGGGGATGCGCTCCCAGTCGGCCGTCTCGTCGGTGAAGTGCTCCACGGCTCCGACATCGAGCGGCTGCCGTTGTGGCGCAGCCGCACATCCTGCGACGAGCAACAGCGGGAGGAGCCTGTGGGGCGCGAGGCTAGGCAAACGCATCCTCATCGTTGGCATCCCAGGCCGAGATGAGCTCGGCATCGTGAAGAATGCGCGAGGCGAAGCGGCCCCAGACAGGGCTGATGAGCACCGCCTCGCCGGCAGCCAGGCGCAGGGTCAGATAGATTGCGGCGAATCCACCCGATGGGTCGTCGGAGACGAGGTCGAGTGGCTGGCGCGTGACAGGCGTGAGCAGCGTGCAGCGGCTCCCGATGGCAAGCCCCTCCATGCCGAGTTTGCGAGGATCGCCATGAATCGGCGAGAGATGGACCAACGCTTCGCGGCCGTCGCAGCAGACGAGGAGCGTCACCGCGGGGTGGCCGTCGAAGAGGATAGGGTCGGGCAGGATGAGAGAGGAGCCATCTGGGCCGAAGGCCTGCGTGACCACAATTGCAACTTCGGCGGTCGCGCGGAGCGCCTCATAGGTCCCCGACGCGACCCTGGCGGCTGCGTCGTCTGGCATTCGGATGCTGGATTTCGAGGTCATGCGGGCCGTCGCGGAGGGAGAAACTGGGCAGCGAGTTGGCCTCCTAGGTTGCGCCGCTCGGCGTGGTCAAGTTCGCATCCTCGGGAAGCGCGTCGCGGCGGCGCAAAAGCGGGCGCAGACTGTTGAAAGTTCGCCATGCTGCTGACTAGCATCGGAGGCCCTTCACTTCTTCGCGCTGCCGCAGGCGGGGCCGCGCATCGAGTCTGAGCGCCAGGACGGTTCCCTGTGCTGAAGCAGCCCTCCGAAGCATCGAACAAGACCTGGTTGACGCTGGCGCTCTTCGCCATCGTCGCTGCGGCCGCGTCGGCGACGCCCAGCCCCTGGTGGGAGGGCAAGCTTCTGGACATCGAACCGGTGCTCCCGTGGGCTGCAGCCGCGTTGCCGCCAGAGTTACCAGATCTGGCGGCTCCCGAAGAGGCGCTGCTCGCGGTGGTCCCCGCAGAGGCGTCAGCGCAAACCGCGCCGCCGGGAGAGGCCTCCGGTTCGGCCGAGGCGACGGCTGGCTCGGCAGAGGCGAGCGGTCACCCCGTCGCGCAAATCGCTGCGCAGCCGCACGCAGCGCCCAGTCCCGCCGTCGCGAGAGCCGAGGTGGCCGCTGCCGGGTCCGGTTCCGGACATGCAGCCACGCTGCCCGCGCCAGACGAGGGTTCCGCTGTCGCCGCTGTGACTCCCTCGGCTCCGGCCGCCGCAGCGCCCGCCTCCAACGACCCCGAGATTTCCGACGCGCCGCCGAGCGCCGCCGAACTGCGCCACGTCCGGCCCGTGATTGCGGCGCTGGTCGCGGCACTCGACCCGCCGAAAGTCCCGATGGAGCGGCCCTGCTCCGACCCCTCCTGCCGCGGCCACGCGCTCGACCGGTTCTTCGCCAAGCTGACCCGGACTGCGCTCGGCACCACGGCCCGCCCCGTCCGCATCTCCCAGTTCGGCGACTCGCTCGTCATGGGGGACGACTTCGCCGGTACGGTGCGGGGCCGGCTGCAGAAGGCCTTCGGCGAAGGCGGCCACGGCTTCTTCTACATCGCCCATCCGGAGCGCCCCTATGCCGCCCGCGGCTACAGCCTGAGCCTCTCAACCGACTGGAAGATTCGCACCGTGGTGACGGCCGGCTCCTCGAACCGCAACTTCGGGCTTGCGGGCGCGAGCTTCGCGGTCGATGGTGCCCCCGCCTTCTTCGCGCGTCAGACCGACGGCCTCCTGCCCACCACACGCGTTGGCCTCCTCTACCACGCCAATGCCTCCCGCGGCGGCTTCGACCTCACTGCAGGCGACGAACGGACCTCACGCGACCTCGCCGTCGCCCAGGGAAGCGACGGCTTGGAGTGGGTCGACCTGACGAAGCCATCCGACCGCTTTCGGGTTTCGCGCTTTCGCGGCGACTGGCTCTGGTTCGGGGCGGTGGCGGAGCGGAGCGGCCCAGGGGTCGTCGTCGACAACATGGGCATGGTTTCGGGGCGGGTAGCGCAGATGTCGAAGATTGATCGGGCCCACTGGGCGCGCCAGATGGCGGCGCGCGGCACCGACCTCGCCTCCTTCTTCTACGGGGTGAACGACGCCGCCGAGGGCAACGGGTTTGTGAGCCGAAAGGCGGAGTTCGAGCGGGCCTATGCGGAGCTCCTACGGCGGTCGCGCAATGCGCTGCCGCACGGCGATTGCCTCGCCATGGGCATCCTCACCCGCGGCCACCGCGAAGGCGGAACCGTGCTCACCTACCCCTCCGTCGGCCAGATGACCGAGGTGCAGCGCGCCGTCGCGAGGGCAGAGGGCTGCGCTTTTTGGAGTCCCTACGAGAACATCGGGGGCGACGACGGCGCGGAGAAGTGGAACAGCGGTTCTCCGCGCCTGCTCGGTGCCGACCTCGCCCACCCCACCCGCTCCGGTTACGTGAAGCTCGGAAACCTGCTGACCTCCGCCCTGCTCCACGCCTACCTGGCGTGGATCGACAGTTCGCTCGGAGCGCATCCGTGAGGCCGATTCTCCTGCTCATCGCCCTCCTCGGGATTGCGGGTTGCAACGGCTGCTCGCAGCCGCGCCCGAAGCCGCTGACAGGGCTCGCGCTCTCCGGCGACCCGACCGACCTTTCGCTGCAGGCGCGCGGCACCGACAAGCCTCGCGATACCGGCCATCCGCTCGCCCGATTCTACCGCCGGCTCGCCGAGATCGACGGTGGCAGCAAGACGGCGCGGGCCAGCGTGCTCCAGTTCGGTGACTCTCACAGCGCCAGCGACAGCTACACCGGCCCGCTCCGAGAGGCGCTCGTCACCCGATTCGGCGATGGCGGCCGCGGCTTTCTCCTCCCCGGCCTGCCGTGGAAGGGTTACGCGCAACGCTGCGCCGACTACGACATGAGCGGCGGCTGGCAGCGGGTGCGGGCGGCTACCGCCGACAGCAGTCCTCCCTTCGGCATGGGCGCCTTTCGGCTCGATGGCGGTGCGGCCGGCGACACGGTATCGCGCGGTCCGAGCCGGCGCTGCGGCTACGGAACCGACCTCGACCGGGTCCGGTTTCATGCCCTCGCGCAACCCGGCGGCGGTAGCGTCGACCTCTTCCGCGGCACCGACCTCATCGGCCGGCGCAGCACCGCCGCAGACGAGCTCGGCCTGCTCACACTGACCATCGAACTTCCGGCCGGTGGCTCCGCTCGGCTCTCCGCTGTGGGCGATGGCCCCGTCTCGCTGCTGGGGTCCATGGGCGAACGCGACGCCGCGGGCATCAGCTACAGTGTGGCCGCCTTCAACGGGGCGCAGGCGTCGCAGTTCTTGCGCGGGAACAGTGGCCTCGTAACCGCCGAAGTCGCGGCTGCGGAGCCCTCGCTGCTGGTCTACGCGTTCGGGACCAACGAGGCCTGGGGCGTAGCGGGGCAGACCGACGGCATTCCGCAAGAGCGGCGGGCTGCAGCCATCGAACGGGGCGCGGTAGGCGTCACTGCCAGCCTGCAGAAGTGGTTGAAACTGACCCGGTCTGCTGCGCCTAGCGCCGACTGTCTGGTCATCCTGCCACCCGACGCGACGCGCAACCCCAAGGATGTACGGGCCTGCCTCGAGGCGGCAACGTCGCCGGCCGAGGTCGAGATGTGCAATGTCTCGGAGCCGGCGGTTGCTGCGGTCTCGGCGGCCTTCAAGGCGATGGCGGAGGCCGAGG
>CAIWGR010000100.1 GCA_903912275.1 uncultured delta proteobacterium | reverse complement strand
TCGACCATGGGGACGTCGTCGAGCTCTGCGCCCGAGGCGCGGAAGGAGGCGAAGATGTGCTGGCCGCCCTGGATGCCGTTGTGGACCTCCGGCGTGCCCTCGTCGAAGGTGTGGAAGCTGGAGTCGCCCCAGCCGAGCGAGATGGCGAGCGGCTCGGTGGTGGTGCAGCTCTGATCCGTAGGGAGTGTCTCGAAGTTGGAGACACAGCCGAAGGCGTCGACGGTGCAGGGGTCGGGCTCGTCAGGTCCGCAGGCTGTGAGGGCGAGCAGGAGGGCGAGCGAAACTTTGACACGTCGTGTCACGGGGGGCAGAAACGGCCTGAGATGCGAGGTGTTCAGCATGGGCAACACGAGCCTTCCGAAGATACTGGTGGCCGACGATTCGACGAGCGATCGTGAGCTGCTGCGGGAGCTGTTTCGAGGGTACTCCTGCGCATGGTTCGAGGCAACGGATGGTGCAGATGCGCTGTCGCAGGTGTTGTTGGAGGAGCCGGATGTGTTGATCCTGGATGTCCGGATGCCAGAGTTTAGCGGTTGGGAGGTGTGTCGCGCGATCCGGTCGCGCGCGGGGCTGTCGCAGGTTCGGGTGCTGATGCTGACCTCGATGGGGGCGCGGGTGAACGCGACGACGAGCCCGCTGTTCGGCGCGGATGGTTACCTCGACAAGCCGTTCGACATTGATGTGATGCGGAGTATGGTGGCTTCGTTGGTCGAGAGGAACGGCAGGCAGCTCCGGTTGCCGTCGGACCCGTAAGGCGAGTTGCGATGCGAATGCGTTGGATGTCGGTCGTGGTTCTGGCGGTATGCGTGGTGATGGTGGGCTGCGGCGGTGCGCCGTTGAAGCCGGCGAACTACGGAGAGGAGGCCGCGGCGGCCTATGAGCGTGCAGAGCGCGCGCTGGAGCGGGGCGAGTACGAGGGGGCGCGGAATCTCTACACAGAGATTTCGGAGCAGTTCGCGATGTCGCCCTACGGCGCGCTTGCGGAGTACCGGCTGGGGGATCTCTATTTTGACGAAGGCAGCTATCTGCTGGCGGCCGACGCCTATCGGCGGTTTGCGCAGAAGCGCCCGACGCATGCCAAGGCGGAGGAGGCGGAGCTTGCGGCAGCGCGTTGCGCCTACCAGCAGATGCCTGGCGAGTGGTTTGTGATGCCGCCGGCGCATGAGCGAGAGCTGGTGTCGGCGAAAGAGGCGTATGGTGCGCTGACTCGGTTTGTGAAGGGGCGTCCCGATTCGGCGCTTCGGCCTGAGGCGGATCGGATGCTGGGGGTTGTGACGGATCGTTTGGCGGCGCACGAGCTGTATGTGGGCAAGTTCTATTTGGATCGATCGAATGCGCTGGCAGCGGCGCGTCGGCTTTCGGAGATGCTGACGCTCTACCCGAAGTCGGGGGTGAGTTCCGAAGGTAGGTACCTCTTGGCTCTGAGCTACGTTCTTCTGGGGGATGGAGCCGCTGCGGTGTCGGAGTTGGAGCGGCTGTCGCAGGACGATGGAGGATCGGAGTGGGGCACAAAGGCGGCGGCATACCTTCGAAAGTACCGCGGTTGAGGGCGTTGGGCACTTGACATCCGACGGCCAAATCGCCTAGTTCGCCTCCCCCCACACCCCGAACTTCGGTCTTGAAGTCGTTCGGTGCGGGACTGACCATCGAAGGTATGGGCGCACGATGAGAACTCTGTACATCACTCGAGAGGAAGCGGATCGCCAGTGGATTCTGGTTGATCTGGCCGGAGCGACGGTTGGTCGCGCAGCGGCGCAGGTAGCGATGATTCTGCGCGGAAAGACGAAGCCGTCTTTCACGCCGAACGCCGATACGGGCGACTTTGTGGTGGCGATCAACGCCGACAAGGTGGTTCTTTCGGGCGCAAAGTGGAAGGACAAGATGTACCGTCACCACACGCAGTACCCGGGTGGTCTTCGTGAGGTTGCTGCACGCGATCTTCTTATCAAGCACCCTGAGCGGATCTTCCAGAACGCCGTTCAGGGCATGCTTCCGAAGAACCCGCTGGGTCGTCAGGTGCTTGGCAAGCTGAAGGTGTATGCCGGTCCCGATCATCCGCATCAGGCGCAGAACCCGACGCCGTTCCAACTTTCTACCAACGCTTAATAGAGCAATTGACCTGGAGCCCTTGATGGCAGCTTCGACTTCATGGCGCGCCGTTGGCCGCCGCAAGACCGCATCCGCTCGCGTCACTCTCAAGCCCGGCACGGGTGTGATCGTGGTCAACCGTGAGTCCGTTGACGACTACTTCCGTCGTCCGACCTCTGTGATGCTGCTCAAGCAGCCCCTCGAGTTCGTCGACATGCTCGGCAAGTTCGACGTGTTCGCGAAGGTTGTTGGCGGTGGAAAGTCGGGTCAGGCCGGCGCCATCCGTCACGGCATCTCGCGCGCTCTCCTTGAGTTCGACGGTGAGCTTCGCGCCACCCTCAAGCCGGCCGGTTGCCTCACCCGCGACGCCCGCGGCAAGGAGCGTAAGAAGTACGGTCGCATGGCTGCTCGTCGTCGCTTCCAGTACTCGAAGCGCTAATCACCTTTTCCATCGACCTCTTCTGGAGGTCTGGATCGTCAAGGCGGACCTCTTTCGGGGCCCGCCTTTTTCGTTGGAGCCTCACGCATGGCACACTTCCCAGGTCCCGTTGCCGTTCTGGCAGATCGCAAGGCTCGCCCCTTTTGGGCAGGCCACCGTTGGGTCTTCTCCGGTGCGCTCGCGCATCAGCTCGAGGGGCTGTCGGCCGGTACGGTGGTCGAGCTCCGCGACTCACGGGACCAGGTGCTGGACTTTGGGCTCTGGAGTCCGCGATCGGCGCTTCGGATTCGGCTCCTGGGCATCGGGCCCGTATGGCCCTTCGAGGGAGCGACGCTGCCCGACAGCTTCTGGCAGGAGCGGGTTGCCTCTGCGGTCGGCCTGCGTCGCCGGCTCGGTCTGCCATCGGTCGAAACGGATAGCTACCGGTTGGTGAATGCTGATGGCGATGGGCTGCCTGGTCTGTCGGTGGATCGCTATGGCGACGGGGCGCTGATGCATCTGTCGAGCGCGGTTCTGGGCCCCTACCTAGGCTGCATCGTGGAGGCGCTTCGGAAGGAGGCAGGGCTGGCATGGCTGTGGCACCGGAACGACGCGACCTTTGCGGAGCGCGAGGGCTATGCGGCGGTGGATGAGGCGGCCTTCGGTGAGGCGCCGGAAGAGCTCTGGGTTCACGAGCTCGGCCTTCGTTACATCTGGTCGCCCCGGAGCCAGCAGAAGACCGGTCATTACTGTGATCAGCGGGAGAACCGGGCCTGGTTTGCCGACCTGGCGAAGGGTGCTCGGGTGTTCGACGCCTTCTGTTTCAGCGGCGGCTTTGGGTTGGCCGCTGCGCGTGCAGGGGCCTTGTTTGTGCTGGGTGTGGACAGCTCGGAGGGTGCCGTCGCGGCTGCACGCCGGAACGCGGCCGAGAACGGCCTGTCGGAGCGCACGGAGTGGGTGAGCGACAAGGTGGAGAACCGGCTGCGGCGCGCGTTCGACAAGGGCGATCGCTTTGACCTCATCTCGCTCGACCCGCCGAAGCTGGCACCCGATCGGAACTCCGCAGAGGCGGGCGAGGGGAAGCAGACCTCGCTCTGTGTGGAGGCCTTTCGCGTGGCAGCGCCCGACGGACTGGTGCTGGTGAGCTCCTGCAGTTCGGTGCTGGGCGAGGGTTCGATCCTGAACTCGGCCGGCGATGCGGCTGTGCGGCTCGGGCGTCGCGTCGATGTGGTGGGCGTGCGCGGCCATGCCGGCGATCACCCCTACGTGGCTGCGATGCCGGAGTGCCGCTACCTGACGGCGGTGCTGTTCCGGGTGCGGTAGCCTGCCGTCAGCCGAGCGGGCCGATGAGCAGGTAGAGCAGCAGGAAGGGGAGCAGCGCGAGGATCGCGCGCGGGTAGGAGAAGTCGTACTTTGCGCGCAGGAAGTGGAGCATCGCGCGGACGCCGACGATGAGCGCGAGGAAGGCGCCGAGGGCCGGGATGGCGACAAGTAGGAGCGAGACGGAGGAGAGGGCCGTGGCGCGGACATTGGCGCGGAGAGAGTCCTCGGGGGCGCCTGCGAGGCGGGCACCGATGTGGACGAGGATGGGGGCCACGGCGGTGCGGAGCAGCGCGAGGATGGGAACGCTGAGCCAGAGCCCGGTCACGAGGAGCTCTTCATCGACGGCCGTTCCGAGTCGCTGCTGCGCGAGGGTAAGGATCTGATCTCGGACGAGCAGGAGGATCCAGAAGACCCAGGAGGCGTATCCGATGAGGGAGGCGACGAAGCTCATACCGAGCGCGGGGGCAACGGCGCCGGAGAAGCGGGAGGCAAGCGCGTCGGAGGGTCGTAGGAGGAGGGCTCCCAGGACCGAGATGATGCCGCGCGATGCGAGAGGGTCGTGGTTGGTGCGTGTGGCGTCTGCGTAGAGCATGCCGCCCTGCTCACGGGCGCAGGTGTGGCAGATGGCGCGGCCGTCGGGTCGGACGGCGAGGAAGAGCCCTGCGAAGGAGAGCTTGCAGACGGTGCAGAAGGCGGCGGCGCTGCGGCCGGGGTGAACGGTGCAGTGCACGGGCCAGGCGTTTGCGGCCGGTGCGTCGGGCTCCATCTAGCGGTTCTTCTTTTTGGCGAGCTTGGCGGCGAGCTTGCGGCGTTTTTCGCGCTCGAACTCCGCGTTGCCCCGGTTGGCCTCTGCTTCGGAGACCGCGCGGACGCCGGGCATGTTGAAGCCCTTGGGGAGTTTGGGCTGCTGCGGCTGCTGTGGCTGCTGCATGCCTGCGAACATCTGTTCGAGGCTGGCCATGTTGGGCATTCCGCCGCCGCCCATGCCTGGGAATCCGCCCATGCCGGGGAATCCGCCCATGCCCTTTCCTCCGCCCATGCCGCCGAGGAGGCTGCCCATGTCGAGGTTCTTGAGGTTCTTGAGGGCGCTGAGCTGCTTGAAGCCGGGGATTTGGCTGAGGAAGCCGCCGGCGTTTCCGGAGAGGGCGCCCATGACCTGCTTCATCATGTTGAAGCGCTGGACGAGGTCGGTGACCTCTTCGAGCTTGCGGCCCGAGCCCCTGGCGATCCGGCGCTGGCGGGTGACCTGGTTGCCGACGAGGGCGGGATTGCGGCGCTCGTCGGGGGTCATGGACTGGATGAGCGCTTCGATGCGGACGAGCTCGTTGTCGTCGACGGAGAAGCCTTCGGGGAGCGCGCTGGCGAAGGGCATCATCTCGACGATCTCGCCAAGCGAGCCCATCTTCTTGATCATACGGATCTGGGAGAGGAAGTCGTTGAGGTCGAACTGGCCGGACATCATGCGTGCGGCGTCGGACTCGCGGGACTTCATCTCGTCTTCGGTGACGACATTCTCAATGCGGCTGACGAGGGAGCGGATGTCGCCCATGCCGAGGATGCGGTCGGCAAAGCCGGCAGGCTGGAACTCCTGGAGGGTCTCCATGCCCTCGCCGAGGCCGATGAACTTGATGGGCTTCTTGGTGACCTCTTTGATGGAGAGCGCCGCGCCACCGCGTGCGTCGCCATCGAGCTTGGTCATGATGAAGCCGTCGAGTTCGATGCGGTCGTTGAACTCCTTGGCGGTGTTGACGGCGTCCTGACCGATCATGGCGTCGACGACGAGGAGGATGTTGTGCGGCTTGACGCGTGCAACGATCTCTTCGAGCTCGGACATGAGGAGGTCGTCGACCGCGAGGCGGCCTGCGGTGTCGATGATGACCACGTCGTTGCCGTCAGCCTTGGCCTGGGCGACTGCGCGCTCGGCGATATCGGGCGGATTGCCGCCGGGCTCGGCGTAGACGGGGATGTTGAGCCGCTTGCCGAGGACCTGAAGCTGCTCGATGGCGGCGGGACGGTAGACGTCAGCGGCGACGAGGAGGGGCTTCTTCTGGTGGTGGCGTTCGACGAAGCGTGCGAGCTTGCCGGTGGTGGTGGTTTTGCCGGCGCCCTGGAGGCCGACCATGATGATGACGGTGGGTCCGAGGCGGCCCTGTACGAAGGTGAGGCCGGTGTCGACGGGGCCCATGAGGGCCTCGAGTTCGTCGTGGCAGATCTTGATGAAGACGTCGCCGGGCGAGGCGCGGAGGGTCTTGCCGCCGTCCTTGATGCGGACCTGGACGATCTCTCCGAGCGCCTTCTCTTTGACGGCCGCGAGGAACCGCTTGACCACCTGGAAGTTTACGTCGGCTTCGAAGAGGGAGAGGCGGATGGCCTTGAGGGCCTCTTCGATGTTCTCTTCGGTCAGCTCGCGCTTTCCTTCGAAGACATGGACGGCGTTCTTGAAACCCTTTCGAACGGCATCGAACATGGCCATTTGCGTTGCCTTAACTCAAATCGTGTGGCGGCTCGCACAGGTGGCGAGCGACGCGACTCAGCCGCCGATGAGCTGATTGACCCAGTGGTTGATCATGCCCGGGACGCCGAGGACTTCGCCCACGAGGAGGAGGACGGTGGGGATTCCGAACCAGACGGCCGCGAAGAGGAGCGCGGAGTCGTTGAGGACGGGCTTGCGCTCGGAGGATTCTTGCTCGGACATGGTCTGCCTGCGGTTGAAAGGCGGTACGATTTGAGGGTCTCTTGCCTAACGGATTTTGGGCGAGACGCAAGCGGTGGAGCGGCGATGCGGGCTATTTGCGGAGGAGTGCGACGACCTCTTCGAGGGTGCCTTGGACGCGGATGGGGCGGTTGGCTCTGGGGCGGTCGGGCGAGGGCTCTGAGGCGTGGTAGTCGACGACGGCGTCGGGGTCTTTGAGGAGGTGTCCGGTGAGGATGGCGGCGACCGACTCACCTGGCTTGATGATTCCCTTTGCGACCAGCTTGCGGAGTCCGGCGATGGAGGCGCAGGAGGCGGGCTCTGCGCCGATGCCGGAGGCGTCGACAAAGGCTTTTGCGTCGAGGATTTCTGCGTCGGTGACGAGGTCGGCCCAGCCGTCGGTCTCTGCGATGGCGCGCTGGCACTTCTGGATGGAGACAGGTGCTCCGATGCGGATCGCGGTGGCGATGGTGTTAGCGTTGGGTTGGGGTTCGTAGGGGGTCTTGTTGAGGAAGGAGCGGGCGAGCGGGCTGGCGCCTTCGGCCTGGATGACGGCGATGCGGGGGAGGCGGCTGATGAGGCCGAGCGCCTTGAGCTGGGAGAGGCCCTTGAAGAGTGCGCTGGCGTTGCCGAGGTTTCCGCCGGGGAGGATGACCCAGTCGGGGACGGTCCAGCCGAGGTCTTGGAGGAGCTCGAAGCCGATGGCCTTCTGGCCCTCGATGCGGAAGGGGTTTGCGGAGTTGAGGAGGTAGATGCCCTCGCTGGTGCAGACCTGCTGGACGAGCTCCATGGCGGCGTCGAAGTCGCCGTCGATTTGCAGGGTGGTGGCGCCGTAGGCGAGTGCCTGCGCGAGCTTGCCGAAGGCGATTTTGCCGGCGGGGATGAAGACGAAGGCGCGCATGCCGGCCTGGGCGGCGTAGGAGGCCATGGCGGCGGAGGTGTTACCGGTGGAGGCGCAGGCGACGGCCTTCATGCCGAGGCGTTTGGCAACGGAAATGCCGGCGGTCATGCCGCGGTCTTTGAAGGAGCCGGTGGGGTTCTCGCCTTCGTGTTTGATGACGAGGTTGTGGACGCCCGTGTAGGCGGAGAGGCGGGCGTCGCAGTAGAGGTTGGTGTTGCCCTCCGGCTTTGTGACGATGTGTTCTGCGGCGAGCGGCAGCAGGAGTTCGCGGAAGCGCCAGACGCCGGAGCGGTCGATGGCTGCGTTGGAGGCGCGGCGCAGATCGAACAGGTCTGTGACAGAGGTGGGCTGCCGGTTGGGGGCGTGGAGGTGGGGTGCGCAGGCCGCGGCGAGGAGTTCGGCGGTGTGGGTGTGCTCGACCTCGAGGAGGGAGCCGCAGCTGCAGAAGAAGCGGACCTCGAGGGCGGGGTAGGTGGCGCCGCAGCCGATGCAGCGGAGGAGCCAGGGGGCGCTTGGGATGGGCTGGTTCATGCGAGCGGGTCCTGCACTTCGCGTGCGCCTCGGCCGTCGGCGGGAGAGACGACGGGGGTGGCGGCGAGGTTGTGGGCAGC
>CAIWGR010000099.1 GCA_903912275.1 uncultured delta proteobacterium | reverse complement strand
TGTCGCCGAAGCTCCCGCCCGCGTTGGCGCTCGAGAGCGCCGTTGGAACGCTCGTCCCGTCGCCGGGACGCGTTGTCCCGCCAACCAGCGGCGCCACATAGCTGTCGCGGCCGCCGAAGAGCCCATCGGCCGCAATCGACGCTCTCCGCGCCCAGAGCGCCTCTACAGCGGGTACGAGCGCGTAGGTGAGCGCCGTCGGTGGCCCGTCACCCAGCCGCTGGCCGGTCGCTCCGGCCCGTGCGATCACACCCGTGGTACCGCTGCTGAAGGGCGCCGTCCCGCCCGACGCTGGCGAGCAGGCCGAGGCCGACACACCGGCGTTCGGAAGGCAGACACCGTGACGCCCCGACTCCACAAAGAGGCTCGGATGGCGGCCGCCCTCCAGTGCGTTCAGCCGCCCGTCCACCGTCGAAGCGCCGTTCGCCACGCTCGTGCCTGCGGGGTAGAGCGAAGCCTCCGCAGCAAACAGCGAGTAGACCTCGTGATAGATGGTCGACATCGCCACGAAGTAGCCGAGCCGGTCGATGCTCTTGCCCACAATGACCTGCGCAAAGACCCAGTCGTGCTC
Organism: uncultured delta proteobacterium; assembly: GCA_903912275.1. GTDB lineage: Bacteria > Myxococcota_A > Bradymonadia > REDH01 > REDH01 > CAIWGR01. Next base: position 6,120 of record CAIWGR010000099.1, on the reverse strand, counting down.
CGCCACCGCCGTAGGATTGAGCTGCACGCGCGGGTAGTAGAGCCAGTAGCCGACAAAGTAGTGGCTCCGCGACTCCGTCACCGTCCAATAGACCGCAGCAACATTGGCGCCGCTGCTGTCTGCAAAGTTGTTGGCAGCGTTGCTGTCGCCATCAAAGTCCACCGTCGTCGGAAGGTCGACCGCCGCCGTCTTGACCTCCTGGTAGAGCACTGGCGCGTAGGCCTCTGCAAGCTCCGCATAGAAGGCCGACGGCGCCGCCGCGGTCGCAAACCCGAAGGTGCGCGGCGTCTCGAGCATCTGGCCATCCAGCGCCTGCAACCGGTCCGAAAGCCGAACCTCGTAGGGTGTGCTGGGCTTGAAGAGCGGCGCGGTCTCGGTCCCCGACAGCACCAACGTATCGGTCGCCTGGTCGTAGAAGAGCTGGCGCTCCAAGATGGCGCCCGCGTAGTCCGTCACACGCACCGTCGTTGGCGTAAACCGGATCTCGTTCATCGGCTGGTTGAAGTCGATCAGCACCTGCGCATCGAGCGCTACGCCCACCGCGCCGTCGGCCGGCGTCGTCACATAATCGAGCGGGATGGTCGCGCCGCTGCCGCTGCCATCGTCTGCCGTGTCGGACGCGCCGGAGCCGGCGTCGCTCTCTGCCGTATCTGTCGCCGTGTCGGTCGCATCCGCGCCTGCGTCGCCGCTCGCCTCACCGCTCCCGCTGCCCGCGACACACTGGCCCGAAGCGCAGCCCGTACCCGTCGGACAATCTCGATCCGTCTGGCAGGCCGTGACCACGCAGGCGCCCGCGACACAGACCAGCGGTGCCTCGCACTGCGCGGAACTCACGCACCCGCGCTCTGGCGAATCGGTCGTCGTAGAGGCGCATCCGGCCAACCAAAGCACCACCCCGAAGACTGCCCAACTGCTCCGATTCGGCATGCTCACCACCTGCGCTCCGGCGACCTGCGCTGCTCGATTGGAAACCGCCCCTCGATAGGCTAGCCTCACGGTCGCAGCTCGGCCGTTCCTAGCCGAGTTCAAGGCGCCGGTGCAACCGACGCGGGAGCTCTTCGTGTCCTACTTCCACCGCCTGATCGCGCTCCGGCATGTGCAATCCACGCGTGGCACCCTGCTCGCCGCGCCCACCTGGCTCGCCATCGCCTCGGTCGCCGTCGGCCTCGCCGCTTTCGTTACGCTGCTCTCGGTGGGCGGCGGCTTCATCGAGGCCTTCCGGAGCAGCGTCCTCGGTGTCAATCCACACATCGTCGTCACCAAGTACGGCATGCTCTTCCCCGAGTACCGCGAGGTAGAAGAGGCCCTCCTCAAGGTCGAAGGCGTCGAGTCTGCTGCCCCCTTTGTCCTGCACGAGATGCTCGTCACCCGCGTCGGCAGCCGCGCTCGGCCCGGCGGCCTCATCAAGGGCGTCGACATCGACACCATTGCCCGCACCCCACAGCTTGCCGCCATCTTCCGCACCGGCCTGCCCAAAGACCTCCTCCACCCCACGACCGGCGCCATCGACCCGGCGACCGGCATGGTCACCGCCGGCGGCTCCGGCGAGATCCCGCTCGCGATCGGCTACGTCATGGCGGAACACCTCAAGGTAGTCGTCGGCGACTCCGTCACGCTCGTCAGCCCGCTCCGCGGCGTCGCCGCCATGGGCATGGAAGAGGCTGCTGCCATCCCCGCAAGCGTCCGCGGCCGCATCGTCGGCATCCTCGACACCGGCTTCTATGATTACGACAACCGGCTCGTCCTCGCCGACTACCGCGCAATCCAGCCCCTCTTCGGCCGCGGCGATGTCGTCACAGGCGTCGACATCCGACTCAAGGACCCCGAGCTCGCCGCGGCGCTCGTACCCGCCATCGAATCCGTCCTGCCCACCGGCCGCTTCCGCGCCACCGACTGGCGCATGCTCAACAAGAACCTCTTCCAGTCGCTCAACCAGCAGCGGCTCTGGCTCTCGCTCGTCATGGGCATTGTGCTCCTGGTCGCGGCCTCCGTCATCCTCGTCGTCCTCGTCATGATTGTCCTCCGCAAGCGCACCCAGATTGGCATCCTCCGCTCCATGGGCGCCTCACGACGCGACATCCTCACCATCTTCCTCCTCGAAGGTGCCCTCATCGGCTCCATCGGAATCGGGATCGGACTCCTCCTCGGACTGCTCGTCTGCGCCCTCGTCGCGCGCGTCGACTTCGGGCTCGAGTATGAGGTCTACCGCATCAAAACCCTCCCCATCGCAGCCCACCCCATCGAGTTCGCCATCGCAGCGCTCGTCGCCATGGTCCTCACGCTGCTTGCTACGCTGCCTGCCGCCTGGCGCGCATCCACCGTGCGGCCCGTCGATGCGCTGCGCGGCGCAGAGTAGGGCGATTTCTTGCTTCGCCCACGCCTCTGCCACCATCCTGTTCAGGTCTCACACCTCTCCCTCGGCTCGCGCATGCAATCCTCTCTCCGGCGCTCGCTCCGCCTCGCACTCGCAGCGTTCCTGCTCTTCGTTGCAGCCTGCGGTGGCCCGGCGGCAGAAGACACTGCCGAAGCCTCCCGACAGAGCGACTTTCACTACCAGCTCTCCCTCGGACACTACCGCGCCAGAGAGGTCCCTCACGCCATCGAGGAGCTCTCCGAGGCCATCCGCCTCTACCCCGCAAACGCCGACGCCCACTTCATGCTCGGCTTCATCTTTCAGGGCCGGCAAGAATACACCCGGGCGATTGTCGAGTACCGTCGCGCGCTCGAACTCCGGCCCGGCTGGTTCGAGGTACGTAACAACCTCGGCAGCATCTATCTCGCCACCGCCGACTGGCAGCAGGCCGTGGACCTCTTCGGCCCGCTCACCGACGAGCCCACCTACCGCACGCCCGGCAACGCCCACAACAACCTCGGCTGGGCGCTCTTCAAGTTGCGGCGCTACGACGAGGCCGCTGAGCACTTCCGCTCCGCCGTCCAGTTTCAGCCCGAACTCTGCCAAGGCTACAACAACCAGGGCCTCACCTACGAGGCGCTCGGACAGCCCGCAGACGCGCGCAAGGCCTACGAGTCCTGTGTCGCCAGGCCCGGCTGCAAGCGATACTCGGAGCCCCGCTACCGGCTTGCCAACCTCATGCTCACCAGCGGCGACGTCGAAGGCGCGCTTGCACAGTTCAAGTCCTGCGCCGAGGCCGAGGTCGGCACGCAGTTCGCAGACAGCTGCCGCGAATACCTCAAGGCTGCCGGCCGCTGAAGAGGGCCGGCCGCTACAGGCCTAGTCCTGGCGCTCGCTCAGGATCCGGATGCAGCCGGTGAGGGCGCGGCAGACCGCAACATCCTTGCCGGCCCCGAGGTCGCCGACCGCCACGACAAAGAGCTGCTCCTCCTCCAATGTGAAGGGACGCACGCTCACCCGCTCCACCTGCAGGTTCGGGAGCTGGTCGGAGACACTGTCGAGCAGCCGCCCACGCGAGACAGCATCCAGCGTTCGCGCGAGAAGCGGAGCGTAGGCGGCCAAGACCTCCGCCATCTCGCCGTCGCCTGCCGACACCACCACCAGCCCCTGCTCATCGCAGAGCGCCAGCGAAGCAAGGGCGTGGGCTGCGGCAATGCGCTCAAGCAGGTGGCTCGCTGCGGTGCGGGCCTGGCTGCTCCGGACTCTGCGGCGTTCTTCGACTTCGGTGCGCATCGGGGCTCCTCAAGGTTTGAGACCCCTTCGCGCTAGCCGCCACCCGTCCGCCAACCAAGAAATCGGCAGGCCGTCGCGCTAGTGGCCGGTGCCGCCCTGCTCGTAGGCCGAGTGATTCCCCGACGCGCTCCGCTCCGCCGCGGTGATGTAGTCCGACCCCACCGCGCAGATCGCGACGCCGATGTTGTCGCCGCCGCCTCCCCGGTTCGCCGCCGTCATGATGTCGAGGCAGGCCAGTTCAGGCGTCGGCTCGCGCATCAGCAGCAGACTGAGCGCAGCCTCAGACGCGTTGTCGGTGTCGCCGAGATAGTCGGTCACGCCGTCGGTGCAGAGCAGCAGCCGATCGTCCAACCGAAGATGCACAAGGTGGCTATCAAGCGCCAACTGCGACGGAACCAGGTGGCCCTCTTCGTCCAGATCGAAGGTACCAACGCACCGCGCCAGCGTGCCACCCTGCGGCAGCGTCGCGGCCAGATGCGCCGGCATGCCATCGGCTACGCTCAGCGTCATCAGGTTGTGGTCGCGGCCGATGCGCTCCAGAAAACCCTGCCGGAAGAGGTAGCTCCGGCTGTCGCCGATCGAGACCACCAGCGCATCGTTGCGGAGCACGAAGGCCAGCACGCAGGTTGCCGCCATCACCTCCTGCGGCTCGCCGCGGAAGGGAGAGAACCGTTCATCCACATAGCCCACGACGTCGGCATTGGCGGCCTGAATCGCCCGCTTGAGCTCCATCGCGATGCGCGGCCAATCCCAGCCCGCCTCCTCCGCCTGATAGCGACTCCAGACCTCGCGCGCCCGACGCACGACCATGGCCGATGCAATCTCGCCGCTTCCGAAACTCGAAGTGGAGACACCGTCCGAAACGCACAGCAGCACTGCGCTCCGCGCTGCATCGACCGCGCAAAATACGGCATCCTGGTTCACCGGCTGCCGCAGACGCTTGGTGATGCCCGGATGGGTCTCGCAGGCCGCCGTAAGCCGGCAGAGCTCCGTCGCCGGCTCCTCCATCGACACTGCCCGAACGCACTCCTCCAGCAGCTCCAGCGCATCTTCTACCGAACGCGGACGGTCGGCAGGGTTGAAGGCGGCGCAGGCTGTAAAAAAGCGACCGAGACCCAACGGGAAGCCCGGTTCGGCGTCCCGAGGCCAGATCAACGGATAGTAGCCCGACTCAGCGCACGACGGTGGAATCCGCCCCGTAATCACCTCGTAGGCCAACATCGCAAACCCGTAGACATCGCAGCGCGCCGAGACGCGACGGTATCCCCCATCCTCATACAGTTCCGGGGCGCTGTAGCCCGCCATCATATGGGCCACCGGCGTCGGCTCGTGGAGCGGCGTGAGAAAGCCGACACCGTCGAACGCCACCTCGCCACCCTCTTCCAGGAAGACCACCATCTCGCTCGACAGCCCACAGAGCGCAAAGCCGAAGCTGTTCACCCGTGCCATCGCCAGCGCCACCGGGCGCAGCCAGCGCAGCAGCAGCAGCGGATCCACCTCGTCCTGCTCCGCCACCCTCCGCGCACGGAGCGACTCGCCCCGCTGCTCGCGGAAGACCAGCAATTCGTTGTCGCCGTGGCGCGTCGAACCCACCGGCATCACCACCACGTCGCTCAGCTGCTGCTCGAACGGGCCCGCGGTGCCCCGCTCCTGCGCCACCCGTTCCTCGATCTTGTATCGCTCGCCTTCGCCAGACAGACCGAGCCAGACGCGCCGCCGCGGCTCCTGCAAAAGCCGCTCACGTAACTGCACTGTCAGCACCGACAGCGCAGGGCGCTCCTGCGTCCCGGCCGGGATCGTCGACTGCTCCGCCGGCGTCACGGCCGCATAGGCAGCCGTGACAGACAGGTTGCTCGTCCCATCGAGCAGCTCATCCAGTGTCTCCAGGCTCGGGCTCGAGAAACCGTGCAGCGTTCCGCTCGCCATGGCAGGCACGGAGCCGCTTGAACCCGTCATCAGCGTCGCGCTCGAGCGTCGCTTGGGCGGCGCAACGTCGCCCAGCGTCACCACCAGATGGTCACCCCGCGACAGCCAGCGCGACTCATCCGACTGCACGGGCAGGCAGGCGCCGCAACAGCGGCATCGAACCGTTGCCGTCGTCGCCGCGCCACACTGAAAGCACCGCTGAGAACCCTGCGTCATGAGGCCCGCGTCTAGCCCATGGCCAATGCACCTGTCACCTCGAATCGCACCCCGCCCATGTGTCCTTTGGCTTGACACCCGTTTTGCCGCTTCTGTACGCTCTTCGGTGGCGCCACGACCCAATCGGGTCGGCACGTCCCACACTCGCCGTCTCGGAAGGGAGCCCATGAGCCACAGCATTCATCCCGACCAGGCTCTCCGCCGGCCGGCCCCCGCGGCAGGCAAGGCGTGGCGCATCTGGTGCAGCCTCGCACTCCTGCTGCTGCTCCTTGGTGGTTGCGGCCCCATCGCCTCCACAGGCCCCATGCTCCAGGCACGTGACCTCGTTGAGA
>CAIWGR010000098.1 GCA_903912275.1 uncultured delta proteobacterium | reverse complement strand
GCTCCGGGTGCGCTACTTTGACGACAAGGGTGCAGCGACGAAGACGCTCTTCGTGGAGCAGACAGCGGTGTCTGGCGGGAAGAGCTATGTGCGGCGGCTGACCATCCAACCTGCGTCGGGCGGGTCGACGACGGTGGTGCTCGATGCGGTCGACTTTGCCGTCGTTCCTGCGGCCGCAGAGATGACGCCGCAGGCGCTGGCGCGGTGAAGATGCGTGGCCTGCTGTGGGTGCTTCTGCTTCTGCCGGCGGTGGCGCAGGGGCAGGAGGGGTGGATCTCCGACGAGGAGAATCCTGGCGCCCTGCCCGTGGCAGCGGAGCCTCTGGCGGAGGGTTCGGCCGCGGCCGTCGATGAGGGCTGGATTGTCGACCCGGAGCTGTCGGCGCTGCCAACGGCGGAGGTTGCTGCGGAGGAGGCCTGGACGCTGCAGCCGCGGCTTGAGGTCGAGGGTTGGACGGGGTTCGACACGGCGTGGGATGGTCGCGGTGAGGCCTGGCATCGTCGTGGACTCTACGGCGAGGCCCGGATGGATGGTCGCCGCGGTGCGGCCAGCAGCCTGCGGCTCTCTGCGCGGTGGCGGCTGGAGGAGACGGTGCGTGAGGAGTCCTTCCCCGAGGCGCTCTGGGATGGCAGCGCGGCCGGTACGCTTGCGGAGCAGCGGGCGGAGCTGGATGAGGCCTGGTGGAGCTTCTCGGTGGGTGAGGCCGGCCGTCTGACGGTGGGGCAGCAGACTCTCCGTTGGGGTTCGAGCGATGTGCTTCAGCCGGGAGATGTGATTGCGCCGAAGGACTACCGCGACGGGTTCCTCGCGCTGGGCGGACGGGCACGGATGGCGGTGCCTGCGGTGCGCTACCAGTGGTCGGCTGCGGACTGGGAGACCGACCTTGTCTGGGTGCCCTTCTTTGTGCCGAACCGGGTCGACTTCTTCGGCAGCGACGCCTCGGCACTGGTCGGCGCGCCGACCGACTACCTGCCGCCGCTGCTGTCGGGGGCAGGGTCGTGGCTGCTGCATCCGAGTACGCGGGCGCTGCTTCAGCCGGTGTTGCTGCAGACCGAGCTGCCCGAAGCGACCTTCGCGAACGGGTCGCTCGGCGGCCGCATCGTGGGCCACGGCGAGGGTTGGGATGGGGGCTTCGGGCTGTTTGCAGGCTGGGACCGGATGCCGCTGATCGAGGCCGCACCGGCGGTGCGGAGCCTGGTTGCGGGGGCGATCGCGGCGCAGGGTCGTGGCGAGCTCTTTGAGGCGAGCGGGGCGGAGTCGGTGGGGCTGACGGCGGCGCTGCTGCAGGGCGAGCCGCTCTGGTCGTCGCGGTATGCGCGGCGGCTGACGGCGGTGGCCGATGCGGCGGTGGTGGCGGGGCCGGCGGTGGTTCGGTTCGAGTCGGCCTTCAGCCCGGAGCGGACGCTGCTGCTGGCAGATGGCAACGGCGTGCGCCGGCCGGTGGTCTTCTCGACGCTTGGCCTCTCTGCGGAGCCGATGGGCGGCGAGTTGCAGATCTCGGTGGAGGGGTTCTGGCAGCATGCGTTCATGGAGCGTGGCGAGGAGCCGCTGCTGACCGGTGCCGACCATGCGGGTGTTGCCGGCGGCGTGGGCTTTGACCCGAGTGTGACGGGTGCGGGCGGATTTGGCGGTCGGCTCGCCGGGATGTGGGTGGCGACGACGGGCGACCTGCTGCTGTCGCCGGCGGTGACCTACTGGGCCGGCGCACTGACCTGGACGCTCTCTGCGACGCAGACGGTGGCGTCGGCGGAGCCGGCGCTGACGGTGGGCGATGTGGTGGGGAGCGACGACGAGGTGCTGCTCACGGTGCGCGCCGTCTACTGAGCGGGGTCGCTCTCGGTTCGCGCTCTTTGACAGCAGGGCCGGTGCGGGTAAGGGAGCGGCCGCAATGGAGCCGCTTGGCCCTCAACGAAGGACGAGACCATGGGACGTACATTTGAGAATCGTAAGTCGGCGATTTTCGCCCGATCGGACAGGATTTCGAAGGTCTTCGCCCGCCTTGGGCGCGAGATCGTGATTGCTGTTCGTCAGGGTGGCGGTACGACGCCGGAGACGAATTCGACGCTCAAGCGGGTGCTGGCGAATGCGCGCGCTGTGTCGATGCCGAAAGACACCATCGAGAACGCGATCAAGCGGGCGACGGGCGAGGGCGGGGATAACTACGACGAGGTCATCTACGAGGGCTATGCGCCTCATGGCATCGCGATGCTGGTGGTGACGGCGACGGATAATCCGACGCGGACGGTGGCCAACGTTCGGAGCCACTTCAACAAGTGTGGCGGCAGCCTCGGGAACTCGGGGAGCGTGGGCTTCCTGTTCAACAAGATGGGGGTCTTTCGGCTCAAGCCGGAGGGTATCAACCGCGAAGAGCTGGAGATGGAGCTCATCGACTTCGGTCTGGAGGAGCTCGTCGATGGCACGGGTGAGAAGGGCGAGCCGCAGGTTGTGGTCCGTTGCGCCTTCAACGACTTCGGCAAGATGGCTGCGGCCATCGAGGCGCGGAAGCTGGCGCTGGTGAACTCGGGTGCGGAGCACATCCCGATGACCTCCACGGAGCTCACCGATGCGCAGATTGATGATGTGATGAAGCTCATCGAGCGTCTGGAGAACGACGACGATGTGCAGGGCGTCTTCCACAACCTGGAGTAGGGCTGGCGCTGCCTGAACGGGGCGCGGTCATGGAGGAGAATCGACATGGCTGAGTCGCTTGCAGGGAAGGTGGCCTGGATTACGGGCGGTGGAAGCGGGCTGGGGCTCTACCTCGCGGTGGAGCTGGCGCGGCGCGGCTGCGATGTGGCGGTCTCCGGCCGGCGTGTGGACCGGTTGGCCGAGGCGGTCGCGGCCATCGAGGCGACGGGGCGGCGCGGCTATGCGGTGGCCTGTGATGTGACCGACGATGCATCTGTGGCGGCGGCGGTTGCGGAGGTGGTGGCGAAGGCTGGCCGGCTCGACATCGCGGTTGCGAACGCAGGGTTCGGCGTCGGTGGTCGCATCGAGACGGTGGATGCCGCGGCCTGGCGCCGGCAGTTCGAGACGAATGTGGTGGGGCTGACGTCGACCATCTTCCATGCGATGCCGGAGCTGCGGAAGACGAAGGGGCGGATGGTGCTGGTGGGGAGCGTCTCGGGCTTCGTGGCGAGCCCCGGCATGGCCCCCTACCATGCGAGCAAGTATGCGGTGCGGGCCATTGGGCAGTCGCTCTCGATGGAGCTGGCTGGCAGCGGTGTGAGCTGCACGAGCATTCACCCGGGCTTTGTGGCGAGCGAGATCGCGCAGGTGGACAACACGGGTGTCTTCCGGCCGGAGGTGGCGGATGGCCGGCCGGCGAAGCTGATGTGGCCGACCGACCGTGCGGCGCGGGTGATGGCCGATGCGATCGTGGCGCGCCGTCGGGAGTTTGTCTTCACCTTCCACGGCAAGGTGGCGGCTTGGCTGGGGATGCATGCGCCCTGGCTGGTGCATGCGGTGGCATCGCGGTTCGCGAGCAACTACCGGCGGCGGTCGCTGGAGGGGTAGGGCGACCTGCGGATGAATCGCCTGGTGCATCGCGACCGCTGTGGAACGTGCCCATCTCTTGACGGACCCCACGCTGCCGAGCGATGTTCAACGGGAGATTTGGAGGAGGATTCGCATGAGACGGGTACAGGCATCGCTGGCAGAGTTGGAGCATCTGAGCATGACCGAGTTCCACGACGAGG
>CAIWGR010000097.1 GCA_903912275.1 uncultured delta proteobacterium | reverse complement strand
GCTACCGTGGCGGCCTCACCACCGAGGAGATCTCGCTTCGCTGGCTCGAGCTCGGCATCTTCCACCCTGTCACACAGCTCGGCGGCGCAGGATCGGCCCACATGCCCTGGGTCGATGGCTCGCCCTACTCAGCCGCCGCAGTGGCGGTAACACGCGACTACTTCAAGCTCCGCAACCAGCTCACGCTCTACGCCTACGGCGAGATGACCCGGGCGGCGCAGACGGGCGCCCCCTTCGTACGGAGCCTCTGGTTCCAGTATCCCGATCTCCTCGAGGCGCGCGCCTTCGACCGCGAATTCCTCTTCGGCCCAGACCTGCTCGTTGCGCCCGTGACCCGCGAGGGCGCGTCGACCGTAACGCTGCTGCTGCCGCCCGGTGGCTGGTTCGACTGGTGGAGCGGCGAACGCTTCGAAGGGCCCGCTACCATCACCGTGGAGGCGCCGATCGGCCGCGTGCCGCTCTTCTTCCGTGAGGGTGCGGAGCTACCGCTCCTCGACCCCCGCCTGCACAGCCTCAAGCCGGCCTCGGACCCCACGGTCATCGGCTACGACGAGCTCCGCGATACCGAGGTGGTTGTCGCTGCAGCGGCAACAACGGCGACGCTTCCGAACGGCGTTGGCGTGACGGTTGCATCGACCCCCGCACTGACGGTTGCGGTGCGTTTCGGCGCCCCCGCCGCGACCTCTACGGAGGAGGATTGGTTCGCGCCCGATTCGGTGCTCGTGCACCTGCTGCTCGGCGGCACGGCGCTGGCCGATGTGGGCCCGGCGAGCGTGACGATGACAGACGCAGACGGGAGCCGCGAACTGGCGCCGACCGAGTGGTCCTACGATGCGGTCCGTCGCCAGCTGCTGGTGCGGCTGACGACCGATGGGACACTCGAGATCCGCTAGGAGCGGAGCGCCGCCAGCGGCGAGATGCGCGAGGCGCGGACGGCGGGGAGGAAGCCGCCGAGGAGGCCCATGCCGACGGAGAAGATGCCGGCGGTGATGAAGGCCTGCGGAGAGGGGGCCAGCGCAAAGACGAGCTCCGACCAGGTGGCAGGGTTCATCATGGAGATCTTGGTCGTGCTGAGCGCCAGCGCGGCAAGCAGGCCGATGGCGCCGCCGGTGATGGTCATCACGAGGGCCTCCATGAGGAAGCCCAGGAGGATGGCGGAGCGGGAGAAGCCGAGCGCGCGGAGCGTGCCGATCTCGCGGGTGCGATGGGCGACCGCGGCATGCATCGTGATGGTCGCGCCGATGATGGCGCCGAGCGAGAAAAAGAGCGAGACGATGAAGCCCATGATGGTGAGGAACTTGGAGAGTCCCTCCGACTGGGCGGCGAGGAAGTCTGGCTCGCTCTTCACCTTCAGGCCGAGCCGCTTGTCGGCCTCGATGACGGCGCGGAAGGCCTCGATGCCGCCGGCGGAGGCGAGGCGCGCACGGACGACGGAGACGCCACCCTGACGGCCGAAGGCCGCGCGCACGGTGTTCACATCAGCCCAGATCTCCGACTCGGCACCCGAGCCGCCATCCTCGAAGACACCGACGATGCGGAGCGGCCGATTCTTGCGCACGGAGATCTGGTCGCCGAGCGTCAGCCCCTTGAAGCGTCCGAGGATGCCACGGCCCACCATGGCCTCGTCGGTGCCGGGCTTGGGCAGCGCGCCCTCGACCACCTTGAGGTTGGGGCGGAGCTTGAGCGACTGGTCGCTGTAGCCGCGCATGTTGACGTTGGAGAAGCCCATGGCACCGAGCTTGTCGAGTGCCACGACGACGAGGAGCTCGCCGCCACCGATGGGCTTGCCGTTTTCCTGAGCGAGGCCGGGCTGCGAGAGCACGAGGCCGACGGCCGACTCATCGACACCGCTCTCGAGCTCGCCGGTGGCGCCGGCCCGCATGATGATGGCGACATCGTCCTGTCCGCCGACCGAGACCGACTTCTTGACGCCGGCAGCGAGCATGAGCGCAGCGGCGAGGACGGCGGTGACGAGGGCCACGCCAAGCACTGTGATGATGGCGGTGACCCGGCGGACCCAGATGCTGCGAAGGTTGTACTGGTAGGGAATCATGCTGCTCCTAGGCCACGCGGCGGAGGTTTTCGACGACGTTCAGGCGCGCAACCGTGAGCGCTGGAACGATGCCGGCGAAGAGGCCGATGACGGTCGCCGCTGCGACCGCCTCTGCGTAGGTCCAGATCTTCACGCGGAAGACCGGGAAGAAGTTGGCGAGGTTGTATTCGAGGAAGTCGCCGAGGGCGACGTCGACGATGAGATAGGAGAGGATGACGCCGGGGATGGCGCCGGCGAGCGCGATGAGCGTACTCTCGGTCAGGATGAGCGAGGCCAGCGTCTTGGCGTGGAAGCCGATGGCCTTCATGCTGGCGTACTCGTTGGTCCGCTCGCGGACGCTCATGCTGATGGCGTTGGCGAGGATGAGGCCGAGGATGGCGAGGATGATGTAGGAGAGGTAGCTCATGATGGCGAGGACCGAGGAGACCATGCCCATGAAGCCCTGGAAGAAGGAGGCCTCATCCTGGGTCAGCGTCTGGGTGTCGGCATCATCGAACCGCTTGTCGATGGCAGCGGTGACCTCGGCGGCGTGCGCGGCATCGACGGAGCGGCTGGCAATCCAGCCTACCCGGTCTTTGGCCTCGGCGCGGACGCCGTCGTTCATGTAGTCCCAGCGGAAGTAGAAGGTCTGCCGGTCCACCGCCTTGGAGGTGGTGGAATAGAGGCCGACAATCTTGAAGGTCCAGGGCTCGCCGTTCTCGCGGAGGCCGTAAATAGGGCTCTCGAGCGTGATGTTGTCGCCCACCTTCCAGTTGAACTTGGTGGCGAGCAGGTCTCCGACGACGGCCCCGTTGCGGGTCTCGTTGAAGGCCTTGAGCTGGTCGTCCGGAATCTTGATCTCGTCGTACACCGTCAGGAAGGTGTTGTGGTCCGCTGCGATGGTGGCGAAGAAGTCGTTCTCGTGCGCCGGGTCCTTTCCTCCGAACCAGTTGAGGAAGGTTGAGGCACGAATGAGCGGCTTACCGTCTGCACCCTTGAGGTCACGGACATCGTCGGCATAGTTCTTGGGCAGGTCCATCACGAAGGTGATTTTGTGCCGCGTTACGAGCCTGTCTTTGAGGGTGTAGTTCTTGGCCTCATCCCACGACATGACGGCCGTGCGGAGCGTGACGAAGGTGAGCAGCGCGACCGCAACGCCGGCCACGGTCAGCGCGAGCCGGACGGGGTTGCGGTAGATGTTTCTGACAGCGAGTCCGGGAAGGTTCATGCCAGCACCCCTTTGTTGAGGCGACGGATGACGGTCGCGCGCTCAGCGGCCTCGGGGTCGTGGGTGACCATGATGATGGTCTTGCCGAGCTCGCGGTTGAGCTGTTCGAAGAGCTTGAGGATCTCGTCCGCGCTGTTGCGGTCGAGGTCGCCCGTGGGCTCGTCGCCGATGATGACCTTGGGGTCGTTGACGATGGCACGGGCGATGGCCACGCGCTGCTCCTGACCGCCCGAGAGCATCCGCGGGTAGTGGCCCATGCGGTCCGACAGCCCGACAATCTCCAAGGCAATCTGGGCCCGCTTCTTGCGCTCGGCCGAGGTCATCTTGTGGAGGAGCAGCGGCAGTTCGACATTCTCGAGTGCCGTGAGGACGGGCAGCAGGTTGTAGCTCTGGAAGACGATGCCGACGTTGGCGGCGCGCCAGGAGGTGATCTCCGCGTCGCTCATCCGGTCGAGGCGGGCCCCGGCGACCGTGATCTCGCCGCTGGTCGGCTTGTCGAGACCCGCGATGAGGTTGAGGAGCGTCGACTTGCCGGAGCCCGAGGGACCCATCAGCGCCTCGAACGAGCCTTCGGGCACCTCGAGGTCGAGCGAGTTGAGCACGCGCAGCGTCTGTCCGCCGCGTGTGAACTCCTTGACGACGCCTTTGATGCTGATGGCGCTGCCGACCGACTTGGACTGTTCTGCACTCATGGGGTCTCCTGTTCCACGGCCGCGCCCTCCGTGAGCGTGGCGGGAGGTGATTGAATCAAACGGGTACCAGGCGAGACGCCGCCCAGGACTTCGAATCCGTCGCCGATGGCGGGGCCGGTGGTGATGACGACCTGCTTCGCCTTGCCCTCGACAATCTCGAAGCCGCACTGGCTGCCGCCGCAGGCGACGAGGGCCGAGGCGGGAACGACGGTCTTGGGGGCTGCCTCCTTCTTGGCTGCCTCTTTGAGGAAGCGGATGCGGGTCGCCATGTCGGGCATGAGGCCGGCGACAGGCGGGTCGAGCTTGATGCGGACGATGCCGGTCGCCTTGGCACGGTCGACCTTGGCCGAGAATCCGACGATGCGGCCCGCGAGCCGGTCGTCGGGCCGGCTGTCGAGGATGATCTCGGCGGGCATGTTCAGCGAAAGCTGATGCAGCCGCGACTCAGGCACATCGGCCTCGACGAGAAGCGAGGTGGGGTCGATGATCTCTACGAGCGTTGCGCCCGGCGCTGCGACGGTGCCGGGTGCGACAGGTCGCGTTGCCACGATGCCCGTGAAGGGCGCCGCGACGGCGAACTTGCCCAGGCCGGTGCGGAGCGCCTCAACCTCTGCGTCGGAGGCCTTCACATCGGCCTTGGAGGAGGCGATGCGGGCATCGAGCATGGTGAGCTTACGACCAAGGTCGTCGAGGTTTGCAGCGAGCGAGACGCCGGAGGCAACCAGCCCCTTCTCCCGCTCAAGCAGGCCTGCGGTGTCGGCCCGCTCCGTTTCCGCGACCTTCACCCGGCTCTGCGCTGCTGCGCGGCGCGCCTCGGCAGAGGCTACGGCAGCTTCGGCATCCTTGGCGTCGAGTTCGAAGAGACCCGAGCCCTCTGCGACGAGGTCGCCCTCTGCGACGAGCGTCTTGACGACGGTGGCGGCAACCTGTGCGCCCACCTTGGCTGTCACCTGGGGCACGAGGTAGCCCGTCGCCGTGAGCGAGACGAGGCTATCGGTGGCGGAGAAGACGCTGACGGTGGTGGTCTTGACCTTGAGGACATTCATCTTGGCGCGCAG
>CAIWGR010000096.1 GCA_903912275.1 uncultured delta proteobacterium | reverse complement strand
TCCGCGAGGTCGCTGACGAGGTCGGAGCCTACCTCGCCTGCGACATCGCCCACATCTCGGGCCTCGTCGCCGCCGGCCTGCACCCGTCGCCCGTCCCCTTCGCCGACGTCGTCACCTCGACCACCCACAAGACCCTCCGCGGCCCCCGAGGCGGCATGATCCTCTGTCGCGCCGCGCTTGCTCCCGCCATCGACCGCGCCGTCTTCCCCGGCCTGCAGGGTGGCCCCCACAACGCCACCACGGCCGCCATCGCTGTCGCTGCCAAGGAGGCCACGTTGCCCTCCTTCGCCGCCTACGCCCGCCGCGTCATCGACAACGCCGCCGCCCTCAGCGAGGCGCTCACCTCCCACGGCTTCCGCATGGTCACGGGCGGCACAGACAACCACCTGCTCGTCGTCGACGTCACGGGCAAAGGCGTCTCGGGCAAGGTCGCCGCCAAGGCGCTCGATAAGGCCGGCATCGTCTGCAACTTCAACAGCATCCCCTTCGACCCGCGTAAGCCCTTCGACCCGTCGGGCATCCGCATCGGCAGCCCCGCCATCTCTTCGCGCGGCGTGCCGCCCTCTGAGATGCCCCGCCTCGCTGCCTGGATCGACCGCGTCGTCACCTCCCACGACAACGATGCCGCGCTCGCCACCATCAAGGCAGAGGTCCGCGAGTTCATCACCGCCTTCCCCGCGCCGGGCATCGACGCCGACTAGGTCAATCCATGCGTCTTGTAATCGTCAGCCTCCTCTTTGGCCTGCTCATCGGCGGGCTCGTCGTCCTGCCCTTCGGCTGGCCGATTGCCTACGGCATCATCCCTGGGCTGCTCGCCGCCGTTGGCGCCGCCTACTTCATCTACCGGCGCGTCAGTGAGCGGCTCGCCGGCGAGATGCTCGTCGTGCAGAACATTCTCGCCGCCTCTCCGCAGCGGCCTGCCACCAGCGTCGCCGAGCAGCGCGAGATGGAGGCCAAGGCCCGCACCACCATCGACCAGGCCGTCGTGGTCCTGCTCTCGGTCCGCGACCGGCTCGGCCCCTGGATCCCCACCATGACGGGCCAGATCAGCGGCAACATCGGCTCGCTGCTCTACATGAGCAAGCGGTTCGACGACGCCCGCCCCTACCTCGCCGCCGCCGCCTTCAACCACGGACTCGCCCATGCCATGCTCGGCGCCATCCATTTCCGCGACAAGGCGCCGCTCCTCATGAAGGCGGCCTTCGAGCGGGCCGTGAAGTGGTCGGAGAAAGAGGCGCTCATCTGGAACACCTACGCATGGTGTCTGGACGAGAGCGGCGACCGCACCGAGGCCATCGTGGTTCTCAACCGGGCCATCAAGGCCATGACGGCCGAGCCGCGCACGCAGGCCAACCTCGAGAACCTGCAAAACGGCCGCAAGCTCAAGATGCAGCCCTTCGACATGCAATGGTACCAGCTCCTGCTCGAAGAGCCGCCGCGCGAACTGGTCGAGCAGCTCATGGGTGGCCGCGACCCGCGCGCCGGCCTCCCGCGCCCCGGTTTCCGCGCCACCCCCAAAGCACAGGGCGGAAAGTCGCTCCCACAACCCACCATCAGGCGCCGCGACACCCGCGGCTAAACGAAGGCCCACCGTGAAGATCAAGCTCAAAGTCCCTGCCCGGCAGCTCAACGTCGCGCGCGTCCCCGAACTCGCTACCACCAAGGTCGATACCTCGGTCGTAGAAGATGTCGTCAAGTCGGCCATGGATCCCGAGCGCCCCTACTCGCTCTGGACCCGCTGGCGGGATGCCAAGGAGCGGGGCGCGATGGGCGAGGTCTTCGAACTCACCGCGGAGGGCTCTCCCGCCCGCGCCCGCTGCGGAGACGAGGCCCAGTTCGGCGAGACCTACCGCCGCCGCGCCAAGCCCATGCCCGGCATGCAGCCCCTCGAGTTCCTCCGCATGAAGCTCGATAGCAACGACGCGGCGCAGCTCCTCTTCATCGCCAACTACGGCTCGCGCGAGCGGCGCCACTACCATGTCGAACTCTGGAACATCGTCCGGCTCGACGGCACCTGGCGCATCTGGTCCTTCGCAGACCGCGAGGTTGCGCAGTCGGTAAAGCCCATGACCATCCAGTTCGCCGACTTCGATGCGCCCGTCTGGCCCGCAGCCTACCTCGGACTCCACGACGACCGCATCGCAAAGGAGCGGGCCTGGGTCAAAGAGTGGTATGAGCTCGCTGCCTCGAAGAAGGCCGCCCGCGAAGCAGCGACCGTCGAGGCCTAAGCGCGCCGGCTACCGGCTGGCGACGTCGGCCGGCTTCGGCTGCCACTCATCCAACACCACCACCTCGGTCCGGTTGCCGAGCAGGCTGGCAAACCCGGCGAAGAGCTTGCCGGCGAGGAATTCACTCCCCGTCGACTCCGCCTTCATCCGCGTGTTGAGCGTCTTTCCGGCGCGCTCGGCCAGTGCGGGAGACTCGAGGTTCATGTAGGTCCGGCCGACCTTACCGCCGAGGTAGGAGAGCAGGGCAATCGTCCCCTGCTCGTCCACCGACTCGACGATGCCCACGTGGCTATACCAGTCGTTTTGGCGGCCGTCGGCGTTGCGGTCGAAGGTGTTGTGGAAGAAGACCAGATCGCCCACCGCCGGGCGGCTCGAATGGTAGATGGTGCCCGTCTGCTGCGCCTTCCGGTAGAGGTCGGCGATGCTGCCGGCGGCCGCGTTGCCCAGCGTCACATCATTGGCTGCGTAGACGGCAACCACGTAGCCCGCAGCGAACTCCGGGGTGTAGCTGCCGCTGCCGCGCGCCGGCTTTACGTCGGCCGGGCCGCCGGAGCTGTTGGAGGCGCTGCTTGCCGGCTTCGCAGGGGCTGCCTGAGGGCGCGCAGGCACGGGACGGGCGGGCGCGGGGCGCTCTGCCTGCTGGCGTGGAGGAGCCGTAACAGGCTTGCTGGCCTCGCCCGCAGGTCGGGTCGGCTTGACCCGCTCTCCGCGGTCAGCGCGCGGCGTTGCAGCGGGGGCCGGCGCCGCGGCACGAGCCGGTGCTGCAGGACGGGAAGGGCGCGAGGCACCCTCGAGCGCGGCCTGTGCCTTGGCGACCTTGTCTGCGTCGCTCTCCTGTTCGGCCTGCCAGCCTTCGCGGCGGTAGGGAGCCGGCGCTGCAGCATTGAGAAGCGGAGAGCTGAATTCCGAGCGGCCTGCGCTCGCGCCTGTGAACGAGGCGCAACCTGTGGCGAGCCACACCAGTGAGCTCCAAACGACCAGCCTTTTCATGAGCAGACTCCGAAGGGTTGCGATTGCTGAGGCAGCATGGTGACTCTCGCGCTCCGCTCCAAGTTTTTCGCGGCTTCCCGGCGCCCTTGTGGCGGCACCCTGCCTCCGCTGCCAAAAATTTCGCTCTCGGCGCGCGGCAGGGTAGCCGTTTGTGCAACCACCTCCTTCAAGGTCTCCGCCATGCGTACCGCCGCGCTTTCCATCGCCGCCCTCTCCACGCTCATGCTCGCTGGTTGCGCAGACGACTCCTCGGGGCTCGCCTCCGGCCGCGTCGAACTCGCCTGGCGCATCGGCCCGACCTCCTGCGCCGATGTCGGCTCGGACGAGGTCTCGGTGGAACTGCTCGGCGGCGCTGCCAATCTCGACGGCCAGACGGTCTGGAAGTTCCCCTGCAGCAACCGCGAAGGCGTTGTCTCCAACCTCCGCCCCGGCAGCTACACCTTCCTGCTCGCAGCAAACAACCCGGCCGGCGACGCGGTGTTCGAAGGGGCCACCAGCCTCGTCGATGTCCGTGAGTCCGGAACCTCAACGCCGCCCGTCGTCGTCATGCGCGCCGCTCCCGGCACTGCCCACATTGAGTGGAACTTCGGCGGCCCGCTCTGCTCGCAGGTCGATGTCGCCGACGTGCTGGTAATGGCCTTCGACCTCAACGGTTCGCTCGAGCAGGAGGCCACCGTCTCCTGCAACGAAGGCGCCGCCTCGCTCAGTCTCCGCCCCGGCAGCTACGACCTCCTCGTGCTTGGCCTCAGCCCCACGGGTGGCGCGGCAGCACGCGAGGCCGCCCAGCGCATCACCATCGAGCGTGGTGTCACCACCGAGATCAGCCTCTGGCTCCGTGATCCCGCGGCCACCATCGAGACGCCCTCCGAGGATACGGGTGCCGGCGCCGGTTCTGGCGCAGGTTCCGGCGACGGCAGCGGCTCGGGCTTCTAAGTTCTCCTAGGATCGAACCGCGGCTCGTCGTGGTTGAACTTTGGCTCCGCGCGGCGTAGACGCCTCCCGCAAACCTGCCCGCCCCGTCGGTCCGTTTGCACCAGAGGTCGTCCATGTCGAGGCTTTCGATCAGAGAATCGCTCACCTTTGACGATGTGTTGCTCGTCCCGCAATACAGCGACTTTCTCCCCAAAGAGACCGACATCTCCACCCAGCTCACCCGCAACCTCCGGGTCAAGCTGCCGCTGCTCTCTGCAGCCATGGATACCGTCACCGAGGCGGCCACCGCCATCTGCATGGCCCGTCATGGCGGCGTTGGCGTCATCCACAAGAACCTCAGCATCGCCGAACAGGCCGCAGAGGTCCGAAAGGTGAAGAAGTCGGAGTCGGGCATGGTCGTCGACCCCATCACCGTCGGTCCCCGCCAGACCCTCGCCGATGTTGTTGCCATCATGCAGCGGAACGCCATCTCGGGCGTGCCCGTCGTCGACGGCGGCCGCCTGGTCGGC
>CAIWGR010000095.1 GCA_903912275.1 uncultured delta proteobacterium | reverse complement strand
TCAAGATGAGGTGGCGGCCGGGGACTTCGCGGAGGTCGAGGTCGCCTGCCAGGGTGTTGCGCAGGGTGCCGGCCTCGGCGGTCTGCCAGGCGCGACGGGGGAGGCCATCGGGGCAGGTGGTGGGTTCGGAAATATCGGCCGAACCGTCGGTGTCTGCAGCGGAGCCCTCGGTGTCTGCGACGGCGGTATCGGCTGACCCGGAGCCGGAAACATCCTCTGCGATGCCGGTGTCAGCGAGGTCAGGAGTCGCCTTGTCACTGCTGCAGGCGGCGAAGAGGAGGAGCGCCAGTGCGGCATGTCGGAGAGGATTCGGAATCATTGCAACCTCGCGGCGAAAGCAGCATCTAACCTACCACGGCGCCCACGGCGCTTCCACCTTCCTGCTCCGGACCTCTCCATGGCAAATCCGCTCCTTTCCGTCGGGCAGCCCGCCCCCGACTTCACGCTCCTCACCGACACAGGCGCCGAGCTCTCGCTCGCGTCGCTCCGCGGCAAGGTCGTGGTGCTCTACTTCTACCCCAAGGATGACACACCGGGCTGCACCCGCGAGGCCTGCGCCTTCGAGGCCCAATCGCCGGAGATGGAGGGCGCTGTGGTGCTCGGTGTATCGGCAGACAGCGCGGCGAGCCACGCGAAGTTCAAGGCGAAGTATGGTCTGAACTTCACGCTCCTCGTCGACAGCGGCAACAAGCTGTCGACCAACTACGGCGTCTTCCGGGAGAAGGTGATGTACGGCAAGAAGGTGACGGGCGTTGTCCGCTCGACCTTCCTCATCGATGGCGAAGGCAGGCTTCGCCAGATCTGGGATGGCGTGAAGGTGGACGGCCATGTCGACAAGGTGGCCGCGGCGGTCGCGGCGCTCTGAGCGCTGTCGTGCGACCGTTTGAGGTCCGAGCGGTCGTGAATCTTGGTGGCCCGCTCCGCCACCAGGAGCTTGAGCCGCTGATCGACGCTGGGCTCAGTTCGGTCTGGCTCCGAGCGCACCAGGCCGATGAGGCCGCGATGCGAAGCGCGTCGCGCTGGTCGGGGCTGTTGCGGGAGCGGGGGATACCCTGCATCCGGAGCCTCGCGCTCTGGAGCCCGGACTGCGGCGACGGCCTGCACCTGCGAGGAGGAGATGCAGCACCTGCGGGTGCGCAGGTCTGCTCCGTCTCGGTTCACAGCATGGCGGAACTGGCGCGGGCAGAGGATTATCCCGGTGCGTCGGCGCTCGTGTCGCCGGTCTTCGCCCCAACGTCCAAGTCGAGTGCGCTGCCGCCGCTTGGGCTGAACGGGCTCCGAGCGCTAGCACACCGGAGCAGCGTGCCCTGCCTGGCGCTTGGCGGTATCGTACCGGAGCGGCTCGACGCCTGTGAGCAGCATGGTGCTTCCGGTGCTGCCATCCTAGGCGCCCTGCTGACCACGGAAGGCCGCGACGCACTTGTGGCCTGGCTGCAGCGGCGGAGCGGCGCGGTTCGTTTGCCCTCGTCGTGACAGTCGTGCAGACTCGAGGGATGAACCCGACCCTCTCTCTCTGGCTCCGGCTGCTGGCCGGACCTGCGGCAGCGACCATCCTCTACCTCCTCTTCCCGGAGGCGGTCGGGAGCGGCGCGACGGCGCTCTCGGTGTCGCATGAGGCGCGGCTCACACTGGCCGCCGCGGTCTGGATGGGGAGTTGGTGGCTTCTCGAGCCGGTGCATGTCTCTATCACTGCGCTTCTGCCGCTGGTGATCTTTCCGATGCTCGGGATTGCCTCGATGAAGGCGGCCGCGGCTCCCTACGCGCAGGAGATGGTCTTTCTCTTTCTGGGTGGCTTCATCATCGCCGAGGCGATGCAGCAGACGGGGCTCCACCACCGGGTGGCGAACTTCATTCTGGCGCGCGCCGGGCGTCGCATGGACCGTCTCGTGCTTGCAGTGATGGCAGCTACGGCGCTCATCAGCATGTGGGTCTCGAACGCAGCGACGGCTTCCATGATGCTGCCGGTCGCGCTGGGTCTGGTCCACACTGCGGAGCGGAGCGACGGCATCGACAGCCGCGAGTCGGCGGCCTTCGCCGCATCACTCACATTGGGGGTCGCCTACGCTGCCACCATCGGGGGCCTCGCCACGATGCTCGGCACCGCCCCCAATGTCTTCGCTGCCGCCTATCTGCGCGACGAACTCAAGAGCAGCATCACCTTCGGGCAGTGGCTCATCTTCGGCGTGCCGCTTGCCGCGCTGTTCCTGCCGATCGCCTGGTGGGTCATCACCCGCGGGGTCGTCAAGGTAGCACCCAAGCCCATTGCTGATGTGAAGCGAGAGGTACTGACGGGCGACGCGGGGCAGCGGCTCACGATTGTGGTCTTTGCGGCGGCGGTGGTGCTCTGGGTCACGCGGCCGTTTGTGGCCGAGCTCACCCTGGGGAGCATCAAGCCCTTCGCCTCGCTCTCCGACGGCTGGATCGCGATGGCGGCGGCGATGGCACTCTGGACGATTCCAGTGGTGGCTGACGCGGACCGTGAGGGCCGAGAGCGGCGGCGGCCCCTGCTTGATGGGCGCTCCATCCGCACGCTGCCGTGGGATGTGCTGCTGCTCTTCGGCGGCGGGTTCAGCCTCGCGGCGGCACTGGACGCACACAAGGTGGGCGACTTGCTTGGCGCCGTCGCGGGCTCCTTCGCCGGTGCGCCTGCTCTGCTCGTGTTGACGGTCGTCGCGGCGCTCGTGATCGGCGTGGGGGAATTCGCAAGCAACACCGCGATGACCGCAGCGGCCGTCCCGGTGATGGCGGGGCTGGCTGCGGGCCTCCACATGAACCCGGTCGTACTCGTCATCACAACGACGCTTGCTGCGAGCTGCAGCTTTGCGATGCCCGTCGGCACGCCGCCCAACGCGATCGCCTACGGCGCCGGCCGCTTCACGGTGGGACAGATGGCCCGCGCCGGTCTGATTCTCGACACGGTGGGGGTGGTGCTCGTCGTTGCTGCGGCCTGGCTGCTCATCCCACTTGCCCTCTCTACGCCCTAGGCACAGCGATGAATCGACTTGCAACGCTCGCACTCACCTCCCTCGCCAGCGCCGGGCTCGCACTGCTTGCAGCCTGCAGCGGAGGGTCAGAGGCCGACACGGGCGCAGACCTTGCGACGGACGATGCGTCCGGGAGCAGCGATGGCTCCGCCGAAGGCTCCGCGGAGGGTTCGGCTGCATTCTTGCCACTGCAGCCGTGCGAGCTGGTGAGGCCCGAGCTCGCGACGCCCAAGCTGACCATCGATGGCCGCCAGTTCCGCGACGCGCTCGGACGGCAGGTCTTGCTACGCGGCGTCAACGCCGGCGGCCGCTCGAAGACTGCGCCCTTCTTTCCCTTCCCGTTTGCGGAGTCGGGCCATCCGGGCCAAGAGACCGCACCAGCCTTCGATCTGGCCGCGGAGACCTATGTGGCCCGCGTGGAGGCATGGGGCATGAACACCGTCCGATTGCCCATCATCTGGGAGGCGGCCGAGCCGGCGCGGGGAAGCTACGACACAGCCTATCTGGCGCGGGTGCGTGCGCTCATTGAGGTGTTTGGGCGTCACGGGATCCGCGTCGTGGTCGACATGCACCAGGACCTCTTTGCGCGTGCCTACTGCGGCGACGGCGCACCCGACTGGGCACTGGCGGCGCCGGTGCCGCCGCGCCCTGAGAACGAGGCCTGCGAGGGCTGGTTTATGCGCTACATCAGCGACGATGCGGGGCAGGTCTTCCCCGCCTTCGACCGCTTCTGGCAGAACGGCGACGGAACCCGCGATGCCTTCCGTGACATGTGGACCGAGGTCGCTCGTCAGCTCTGGCCTGCGGGGAATGTGGTGGGCTTCGAGATCTTCAACGAGCCCCACCCGGGCAGCGACAACGAGGAGCACTGGGGGCGCGATGTTCTCACCCCCTTCTACACCGAGGTGGCCGCGGCGATCCGCGAGGTGGCGCCGGGGGCGCCCATCTTCTTCGATACGAGCGGCACCGACGCGACCGACCAGACCTTCTTCATCGAGCGTCCGGATGGCGGCGGCATGGTCTGGGCACCCCACTACTACGACCCCCGCGTCTTCCTCGGCATCCCCATCACGGAGAGCTTCTCCGCGATGCGGCCCGTGACCTTCCTCGAAGAGCAGGGTGAGCGCTGGCAGGTGCCGGTCTTATTGGGCGAGTTTGGTGCCAAGTTCGCCAACCCGAATACGCCGCTCTACCTGCGCAAAACCTACGATGCGCTCGACGCCTTCGGCCTCCACTCGACGGCTTGGGAGTATTCGACCGACAGCTTCGACTGGAACCTTGAGGGCTTCTCACTGGTCGCGCCGGATGGCTCCGAGCGGCCGACCACCGAAGAACTTGTTCGCGTCTATCCATCCGTGATTGCGGGCAGCAGCGACACCTTCTCCTTCAGCAAGACTGCGCGGACCGCATCGCTTTCTTGGAGGGCGACCGCCGGTGGCGTCACCGAAGTCGCGATGCCGAGCCGGCTCTATCCGAACGGGGCGGTCATCACGGTCGAGGGGAGCGAGCGGGCGCTCTGTGGCCGATACGACAATCCTTCGGGTCTGCTGCTCCTGCAGAGCGAAACCGACGGCGGGCAGTCGATTCGCATCGCTCCGGCCCCATAGCGGCGGGAACTGTCAGGCGATGACCATGGCTGCTATGGGGTCGACCCGCAGCGCAACCACACGAGGCCGGCATGAAGTTCGTCATCCAAGACACCATTCCCTACCCGGTCGAGCAGGTCTACGAGGTGCAGCGTGAGCGGCTCTCGGAGCTCGCACCCTACCTCTCCAATGTAGACTCCATCATCGTCAAGGAGCGGCGGGATGAGCCGGGCAAGGTACACTTTGTGAACCTCTGGAACGCACGCGCCGGTGAGATTCCGACGGCGATTCGCGCCTTCGTGAAGCCGGAGATGTTCCGGTGGACCGACCACGCCACCTGGTTCCTCGACGATCAGAGCTGCGACTGGCGGACCGTGCTCGGCTTTCTGCCAGAGGCAATCATCTGCCACGGGCACAACACCTGGCGGGCAAAGGGGTCGCAGACAGAGGTAACAATCAACGGCGAGATCGTCGTTCATGCCGACAAGATCGGGGTGCCGCGCCTGCTGGCCAAGAGCGCGAGCGACGCTGTGGAGAAGCTGGTTATCCGGACAATCGAGCCCAACCTGCGCAAGACGAACGAGGGCGTGACAGCCTTCATCCGCAAGCAGCAGGGCGGCTGAGATGAGCGAGCAGCGTGAGGGCCTCGCGGAGCTTCGTGCCTCATTCGACGCCATCGACTCGGAGCTGCTTCGGCTGGTGGCGGCGCGGCGGGCTGTCTCCTGCCGGATGGCCGCAGTCAAGCTGGCAGAGGCGCTGCCCTTCCACGACCCTGCCCGCGAGGCGGAGCTGATGGCGCGGTTGCGGGCAGAAGGCTCCGCGCTGGGTCTTCCCGACACGTTGGTAGCGCAGCTCTTGCTGCTGCTGCTCGCAGACTCGCTCGAGGTTCAGCGACAAGAGGCAGCGGCTGCGACTTGACCTTGCGGCCCACGGCCCTAGCATGGAGTGCGGTTCCCACTCTACGGCATCCAACGAGGCACCATGGCTCTCTCTGTTACTCCTGCGGCCGCGCGCCGCGTGCTCGAAATCATGAACTCGCAGAGCCTGTCGGCGGACCACGGTGTTCGCGTCGGCGTGAAGTCGGGCGGCTGCTCCGGTCTCTCCTATGTGCTGGAGGTCGATGTGCCTGCAGAGAAAGACCGGGTCTTTGAGTCGGAGGGGGTGAAGGTCTTCTGCGACCCGAAGAGCTACCTCTACCTCAACGGCACCGAGGTGGACTTCGCCTCCGACCTGATGAACGGCGGCTTCAAGTTCAGCAATCCGAACTCGGCACGCAGCTGCGGCTGCGGCACCAGCTTCAGCACCTAGCCTCGGAATGGGCAGGGCCGGCGGGTTCTCCCCTCGGTGCTAGCGGCCTGCCAAGCGAGGCCGATTGCCAGCCTAGTAGTCGTCGTCGTCGGGCTCGTAGCCCTCGACATCCTCGAGGTTGGCATCATCGAGGATGGCACCGACGAGCTCGGCATCGGTGAGGTCGCCGCCGGTGAGGTTGGCGTGCGTGAGGTCGGCGCCGGAGAGGGTTGCGCCGTTCAGCAGGATCTCGGTCATGTCGGCGTTGCGCAGGGTAGCGTCAGACAGGTCGGCGTCGATGAGCGAGGCAGAGATGAGGGTGGCGTTGGAGAGGTCGGCGCTCTCAAGCACGGCGCCCTCCATGTTGGCACCGGTGAAGTCGGCGCCCTGCCCCTGGATCTCGGAGAGGTCGGCCTCGGTGAGGTTGGTGTCCGACAGGTTGGCGAAG
>CAIWGR010000094.1 GCA_903912275.1 uncultured delta proteobacterium | reverse complement strand
GAGCTCGACCCGAACGAGCACCCCGTCTCCATCCAGATTTACGGCCGCAACCCCGAGCGCATGGCCGCCGCCGCACGCGAGTGCCAGGCCCTCGGCGCCGACATCATCGACATCAACCTCGGCTGCCCCTCTAAGAATGTGACAAGCGGCTGCTCCGGTTCGGCGCTCATGCGTGAACCCGAACTTGCCCGTCGCATCTTCGACGCAGTCTACGACGCCATCACCGTCCCGCTCACCGTCAAGATGCGGCTCGGCTGGGACGACAACGCCCTGAACGCGCCGATTATTGCGCGCTCGGCGCAGGATGCCGGCGCCCAGATGATCACCGTCCATGGCCGCACCAAGGTCGACATGTATCGGGTGCCGGCCCGCTGGGAGCCCATCCGCCGCGTGCGCGAGGCCATCACCGTGCCGCTGCTCTGCAACGGCGACATCGTGGGTGCCGCTACCGCAACGGCCGCACTCGCCGCCTCGGGCGCCGATGGCATCATGGTTGGTCGTGCCGTGATGACCGACCCCTGGACCATCGCTCGCATCCATGCCCACTTCGCCGGCGTGCCCTTCGCCGAGCCCACGCTCGACGACCGCCGCCACCTGCTGCATGGCTATGTGGAGAAGCTGGTGGTGCAGGAGGGCAAGAGCCGGCGCATCGTCAGCAAGCTGCGCAAGACCATCGGCTCCTTCTCCACCGGCCTGCGCAACGCGGCCCGTCTGCGCCAGTCCATCTCGGCCATCGACGGGGCCCCCGAGGCGCACAAATTGCTCGATGCCTTCTTCGACGACCTCGCGTCGCGGGGTGAGATGCCGCAGCCCTGGCACGAAGATGTGGTGAGCGGCGCGGACGAGGACGGCGCAGAGGGCGCTGTGACAGGATCATGACAATCAGGTGACGCGCCACTAGCCACGGTGACATGTCACGATGGCTCGCACTGCTCCTGCTCCCGCTCCTCTTCGCCTGCGACGAGGCGGCCGACGGCCCCTCCAAAGCGCAGGAGCCCTGCAACGGTCGGAGCGAGCTCTGCGACCTCCGCTTCGACCAGGTCGCCTACGCGACCAGCCACAACGCGATGAGCAACCGAGCCGCCCGCTGGATCGCGCCCAACCAGGAGGTCGGCATCACCGCGCAGCTCGAGCTCGGCGTGCGGGCGCTCATGCTCGACAGCTACGACTTCAACGGAACCTCCATGCTCTGCCACGGCGCCTGCAGCCTCGGACGGCTGCCGCTCGTCGATGGGCTCGGCGAGGTGAAGGCCTTCCTTGATGCCCATCCGCGCGAGGTCGTCAGCATCATCTTCGAGAGCTACCTGAGCGCCGAGAAGACGGCGGCGGCCTTCGAGGAAGCGGGGCTCATGCCGATGCTCTACACCCACGCGGCCGGCGAGCCCTTTGCCACGCTCGGCGCGCTGGTCGAGGCCAACACCCGGCTCTTCGTCGTCACCGACAGCGGCGGCGGAAGCTACCCTTGGTACCACGATGTCTGGGCCGAATCGTGGGAGACCGACTTCTCCAACGCGACGCTGGACGACTTCTCTTGCGCGCCCAACCGGGGCAGGCCGGGCAACACGCTCTTCATCCTCAACCGCTTCCTCACGAGCCCGGTCGCCTACCGCGACCTTGCGGTGCAGGCCAACGCGAGCCCGAGCTTCCTCAACTTCGCCGAGCAGTGCTGGGCAGAGGGCGGGCAGATTCCCAACTTTGTGACGGTCGACTTCGTGGACGAGGGCGCGCTGTTCGAGGTTGTCGACGCGCTCAACGACCGGGCGATTCGGGGCGCGGTTCCCGAAGGTAGCGCTGGCCCGTAACGGCGGGGAGCGCGGCCGTGGCGAGTGCTCCGGAGGCGAGGCCGTAGAGCAGCTCCTCGAGGGGGATGCCGGCGACGGAGCGGTCGAAGAGCGCCTCGGTATGCCAGACCCGGTCGAAGATGCCCGGTAGCAGGGCCGCGTAGACGAGGCAGATGACGGCGTAGATGGCGGTCACGAAGAGGCCGCCAACGAGCGCGGGGAGCGCGAGATCGGGCCGTAGCCGGAGCAGGAGGGCGAGCGCCGCAAGCTCCGCCGTGATGGTGGCGCCATACATGGAGAGGCCGGCTGCATGCAGCAGCAGCGCGGTGGCGATGGAGCCTGCGATGAGGGCCGCTGCGAGGCGTGGTCGCGGTGGCCGGGCGGCTACGATCTGGCGACGGGCGAGCGCGGGGTAGGCGGTGGCGGCGAAGGCCCCGAAGGCCGCGACGAAGAGCAGGTCTTCGATGCCGAAGCCGAGCTGGTGGATGAGGTCGAAGAGGAAGGTGGGCGACCAGTAGTCGGGGTAGAAGAAGCGCTCGGTGAGGGCGAAGGGCAGGGCGAGGAGCGCGGCGCGCCGCATGAGCGGGCGCAGGTCGGGGCGGGCGGCCGCGATGAAGAGCGGCGGCAGGCAGAAGAGCAGCGCCAGCAGGAGGAAGTCGTAGCGTTCGAAGAAGGCCATCATGCGCCGAAGAAGACTGCGAGCTGCAGCAGCAGCGCGGCGCCTACGAGCAGGAAGAGGCGGAGGGTGAGCGCCCTGCTTCCGGGCGGCGTGCGACCGAGCAGCCCCTGCTTGAGCGACAGGGCCAGCGCCGCGATGAGGAGCGGGCGGTGGGCCGTCGTGGTGAAGAGGAGGCCCGCAGAGGCGGCGAGGCAGAGGGTCGCAATCACGGTGGTGCGGGTGGCGCCATTCGCGACGGTGAAGGAGCGTTTGCCGGTGGCGCGGTCGGAGGGCTCGTCCGGCAGCGTGGTGGCGATGGCGCAGCCCAACTGTGCGGGGAGGAGGAGCCCGATCGGGAGCAGGGTGCCGGCGTTGAAGGGAGCGCCGCAGAGGGTGAAAGCGAAG
>CAIWGR010000093.1 GCA_903912275.1 uncultured delta proteobacterium | reverse complement strand
GGTGTCGACGAAGAAGGCGCCGAGCTGGGGGCCGCCCGTGACCTCGAGGAGGAGGTTGCCAAAGCCATCCCAGAGCCGCTCCTTGTCGAGCGAGTAGCCACCGGGCGCGAGGCCGAAGGCGACGGCCTGCAGCTCGATGCCGCACATCTGGGCGCGGGTGGGGACGCAGGCTGCAACAGTACCGGCCGCGCAGCCGGCGAGGAACTCCTTGAAGGTCTTGCCGTCGTCGGTGAGGCCGCCCGCGAGCAGGGTGGCGACCACCTCGGTGAGGGTCTTGGTGGCAACCGCGCCGCCGCCTACGGCATCTGCGCAGGAGAGTGCCCCCGCGAAGGTGGTGCGGGCCGCGCAGCCGTCGGTGGCGTCGGCCATTGTGGCGCAGGTGGTGGAGAGGGCGAAGTTCTGGAGCTGCGGGTTGGCAGTGGAGGGGAAGGCGATGTAGCTGGTATCGTTGGTCGCGGCCTGCGTGCCCGACTTGGAGATGCGGAAGGTTCCGCCGAGCTGGACCGTGGGGATGACCCGGGTGCCATCGGCCTGCGTGCCGTCGTAGAGGCCTTCCCAGCGGTCGCTGAGCGAGCCGCTGACGGAGCGGTCGGCCTCCACCTTGAGTTCGTAGCGGAGTTCGCGCCGCACCTGGGTGGCGGCGAGGGTGCCGAAGGCCTGGTCGGAGGGGATGTCGTAGGCGTAGGAGAAGGTGGCGACCCAGGCGCCGATGGCGCTGTCGTAGAGGAGCGGCGCGCGGAGTTCCTGGGTCACATTGGTGGCCGGCAGCTGCGAGGGACCCACGGGGGCAAACATCTCGGCGGCAGCGGCAGAGACGACGAGGAAGGCGTTGGAGATGCCGGTGCCGAGCGCGCCCATGTCGCCATCGACGCCAAACTTCATGGGGACCTCGGTGCCGAGCCCGTCGATCTTGAGCGTGCCCTCGTAGATACCGGCGACGGTGAGCACCGACTTGAGGATGAGGGGGATGGTGCCGATGGGGGTGACGATGGTGACGTCGACGAGGTCGCCGACGAACTCCGGGTTGGCGGCGCCGGTGGGGATGACGACGGTGTGGGTGGTGCCGCCGTTGCTGGTCTGCACGCGGCGGGCGAGGCTGTCGTCTGCCGCCGACTCGACGCGGTAGGAGAGGCCCCCCTGGGGGGTGGCCGATTCGGAGGTCTCGAAGGTGACAGTGACGAACTGGTCACCGGCCGGCACCTCGATCTCGACGGCGGGCCTGTTGGTCAGCGTGAGGCCGGCAATGCGGCTGTTCGGGGGGCCGAGCGGAAGGTCGCCGCTGGCAGCCTTGTTGGGGGAGTCGGTGCAGCGTCCGCGGTTGTCGCAGGCACCCGAATCGCACTCGGCGCCGGTCTCGCACTGCACCGAGCAACTGCCGAGGAAGCAGAAGGCGCCGGGGTCGCAGTCGGCGTCGATGCCGCAGGCGGTGGCACCCTGGAGTTCGAGCGGTCGGGGTGCGAGGTCGGGCGCGGCGGCAGTTACGGGCGCGGGGGCCGCGGCCTCTTCGGCGCAGGCGCCAAGGAGGAGAGCAAACGGGAGGAGGCGTGCAGCAAAGCGCGAGACCATGGGTACCATCCGAAAAGCATGGTCCCGTCGCTGTCGCGAAAGCCAAATTGTACAACGAGATTCAATTCTCGCTGTTGCGTGTACCAATGATCTGGCGATCATTCAACTTCAATCCATGAGAATCATGAGCATATGCGGGGTTTTTATTTTGATAGATAAAACAATATTTACCGATCACCAAAATACGATGTTGATTACCTGTTGCTATATTTTCACATGCTGTAATTTGTTTCATGAGGCAGACGGGCGGGCCACGGGCCACCCCAAAACGGCGCGCGCCTCCACATCCACGACCCCATTCCCAGGGTTGCACCCTGGGCTGGTATGCGGTGACCCTTTGGGTCACACGGAACGCGGGGCTCATGGCAGCTCAGCCTAGGCGGCTGTTAGAAGCCTTCAGCCGCGCTGGAAGGGATAGAAGCCGCCGCCCAGCCCGAGCAGAACCGTGAGTGCATCGAGCGCGGCAAAGCTCTCCTGCAGCAGCAGCGGGTCGCGCAGGTCCTCGGGCGAGAGCGCCTCCCGGTGGTGGCGCGACACCCAGCCCTCGAGCGCATCGCACCGCTCCGGCGTGAGCCAGAGCCCCGGCGCCGTCGCAGCCCGCTCCGCCGCCGTCATCACCACCCGCAGCCGCAGGCAGGCCGGCCCACCACCGTTCCGCATGCTCTCCCGCAGGTCAAGGTAGCGCACCTCGTCCAGCAGGCCCCGCGCCACCATCCCCTCGAGGTAGCGCCGCACCGCGGGCTCCTCGCGGCACTCCTCCGGCGCCAGCAGCATGGTCGCTCCGGTGGGCAGCGTCAGGAGCTGGGCATTGAAGAGGTAGCTCTGCACCGCAGCGGCAAGGCTCACCTCGCCGGCGGGCACCACCTCGAACTGTGCGCCCGGCAGCTGCGCAGCGACCGCGCGATGCACCGCGGCCGTGTCGACGAAGGCCTGCTCGTGATGAAAGAGGAGCCGGCCGTTGCCCACGCAGATGACATCGTTGTGGAAGACGCCTGCGTCGATGGCGGCCGGGTGCTGCTGGGCGAAGAGGGCCCGCGCGGGCTCCAGCGCGCCGAGCCGCGCCACGCTCTCGCTCGCAAGGCGGGTCTGGCGGGCCGCAAACCGGCGGGGCGTGGGGCCACCGTGCTCGTCTGTGCCGTAGACAAAAAGGTGGAGCCCCGGGGCGCCATGCTCGCCTGCGAGCCGCGTGTGGTTGGCCGCCCCTTCGTCGCCCAGCGTGGCATGGTGCGGCAGCGCGCGATGCACCGCGAAGTGGTTCGGGTCGGCGAAGAGGCGGCTGAGCGCCTCGAAGGTCTGGTCGGCCTCGATGGCCCGGTGGGGCTTGGCGACCAGGTTGGCCACCACAAGGTGGAGGCGGCCGTCGAGGCTTTCGGACGATGGAACCACGGTGGCCGCGTTGGCGGTCCACATGGAGGAGGCCGACATGTAGCGGGCCAGCAGCGCGGGCGAGCTGCGCCAGGCCGCCTCGACCACCGCGCTGTCGGAGCCCGAGAAGCCGAGCGCCCGGAGACCGGCCAGATCGGGGCGCTGGAGCGGAGGCAAGAGCCCCTGTGGAAGGCCGAGCTCCATGAGCAGCCGCGCCTTGCGGAGCCCCTGCAGCGCGGCGGCCCGAGGGCGCGAGATCCCGCGGGCATGTCGTTCGCTCGCCAGGTTGCCTTCCGACAAGCCGGCGTAGTTGTGGGTCGGGCCAACGAGCCCGTCCAGGTTGGCCTCGCGGGCCGCGTCGGTCTGCACCATGGAGCACCTCCGCAGACAGGCTACCCCGCTTTTGCGCCGCCGCCAAACTCGACGGCTCGGCCCATCGACGCTAGCCCCCGCCCATGCCGCTCCCGCCCCGCATCTCT
Organism: uncultured delta proteobacterium; assembly: GCA_903912275.1. Classification (GTDB taxonomy): domain Bacteria; phylum Myxococcota_A; class Bradymonadia; order REDH01; family REDH01; genus CAIWGR01. The sequence continues at coordinate 432 of CAIWGR010000093.1, read as the reverse complement.
GTTGCCAAACGCCCTGCCGGCTGGACACCCGGCGGGCCGCAGCCGCTCGCCGAGCCTTGGCCGGAGGCGTGCCTTCCGGGCGACGGCGAGGAGCTCTCCTTCCTCACGGGCGACTTCCGCATCCTGCAGCTGCAGCGGGGCCACCGCTGGTCACTCGACGACCTGCTCACCGCCTGGTGGGCGGTCGCGCCGCTGCCGGCGACGGCCTCGCTGCGACACCTCGATATGGGGTGCGGCATCGGCTCGGTGCTCATGAGCGTGGCCTGGGCGCTTCCCGAGAGCCGCTCCACCGGCATCGAGGCGCAGGCCGTCAGCTACGGCCTGCTCCAGCGCTCGCTCCGGATCAACGCCCTCACGGACCGGGTGACCACCCACCACGGCGACCTCCGTGAAACGCAGCTCGACGACCGGTTCGACCTCATCACCGGCACG
>CAIWGR010000092.1 GCA_903912275.1 uncultured delta proteobacterium | reverse complement strand
GGCGCCACCCTCGCCTCCATGGACGACCCCGACCTCTTCGGCAAAGAGCTCTACTGCATCTCCTTCTCGGCTGCCGTCAAAGCCGGCCTGCTCTGCGACTACAAGGTGCTCGTCCTGGCCATCGACGAGGCCCATGTGAGCCGGGCCGCGATGGAGCTCCTCAAAGACAAGGACCAGTCCATCAAGGTCGAGGATGCCGGCAAAATCATCGGCTGCTGGAAGGCCCTCGCCAAGCAGGGGCAGCGCGAGACGCTCGCAGACGACCACCACCCCATGCGCCGCGCCGTGGCCTTCTGCCAGGTCATCGAGGCCAAGCAGGGCGGCCGCATCCACAAGGTCTCCTCCAAGAAAATCGCCAACATCTTCTCGGCTGTCGTCGAGGAGTACCAGAAGTCCACCGGCGACACCTCGTCGCTCGTCTGCGAGGCCTCCCACGTGGACGGCTCCATGACCGCCACCGAGAAAGACAAGCAGCTCGACTGGCTCAAGGCCGAGACGCCCGACAACACCTGCCGCATCCTCTCCAACGTGCGCTGCCTCTCCGAAGGGGTGGATGTGCCGGCCCTCGACGCCGTGCTCTTCCTCACCCCGCGCAACAGCCAGATTGATGTGGTGCAGTCTGTGGGCCGCGTCATGCGCAAGGCGCCCGGCAAAACCCGCGGCTACGTTGTGCTCCCCGTGGTGCTGCCCGCCGGCGTGAGCCCCGAGCTTGCGCTGCAAGACAACAAGTCGTTTGCCGTGGTCTGGCAGGTGCTCCAGGCGCTCCGCTCCCACGACGACCGGTTCGACGCCATGATCAACCGCATCGACCTGGCCGGCGAGGACCCCGCCAAGATGGAGGTCATCGCCGTGGCCGACATCGCCCCCTTCAAGCCGCTCCCGCAGCAGCGGGCCGCCAACGGCATCGGCACGGGTGGCGGGCAAGGCGATGTGGAGTCGCCGCCGCCGCAGCCGCAGCAGACCGAGATGGCCTTTGAGGTGGGCGCCGTGGAGCGGGCCATCTTTGCCAAGGTGGTGCAGAAGTGCGGCAACCGGCGCCACTGGGAAGACTGGGCCGTCGATATCGCCCGCATCGCGCAGACCCACATCACCCGCATCGCCACCATCGTGCGGGAGCCGGGCAACGAGGCGGAGCGGGCGGCTTTTGACGCCTTTGCCGAGGAGCTGCGCGACGACCTCAACGGGAGCGTGACCGACGACGAGGTCATCGAGATGCTGGCCCAGCACCTCATCACGCGGCCGGTCTTCGACGCCCTCTTCTCGGGCTACTCCTTTGCGGCCAACAACCCCATCTCGCAGGCCATGCAGGCGATTGTGGAGCAGCTCGAGCGGCACAACCTGGACGCCGAGGCCGACACGCTGGCCGCCTTCTACGAGAGCGTGCGGATGCGGGCCGAGGGCATCACGAATGCGGAGGGGCGGCAGAAGATTGTGGTCGAGCTCTACGACAAGTTCTTCCGCAAGGCCTTCCCGCGGCTCACCGAGCGGCTCGGCATTGTCTACACGCCGGTGGAGGTGGTGGACTTCATCCTGCGCAGCGTGGACGACCTGCTGCAGCAGGAGTTTGGGCAGCGGCTCACCGATGAGGGGGTGCACATCATCGACCCCTTCACGGGCACGGGCACCTTCATCACCCGGCTGCTGCAGAGCGGGCTCATTGAGCGGGCCGACCTGCCGCGCAAGTTTGCCTCGGAGCTGCATGCCAACGAGATGGTGCTGCTGGCCTACTACATCGCGGCGGTGAACATCGAGAGCGCCTATCACGAGCAGATGGGGGGCGAGTACAAGCCCTTTGAGGGCATCTGCCTGACCGACACTTTTCAGAGGTATGAGAAGGGCGACCTGGTGTCGCAGGCGCTGGCCAACAACAGCGATCGACGGGAGCGTCAGAAGGCGGCCCCCATCAGCGTGATTGTGGGCAACCCGCCCTATTCGGTGGGGCAGTCGAGCGAGAACGACGACAACCAGAATGTGACCTACCCTGGACTCGATGCTCGCATCAAGGAGACCTACGCTGCGCGCTCGAACGTGAGCAAAGTACGCGCCCTTTACGACTCCTACATCCGGGCCGTTCGGTGGGCGAGCGACCGGATAGGTGAACGGGGGATTGTGGGGTTTGTGACCAACGCGGGCTGGGTCGATTCGTCCAGCGCCGACGGTCTCCGCAAGTGCTTGGCCGAGGAGTTCAGCAGCCTCTATGTCTTCCATCTGCGGGGGAACGCGAGAACCTCTGGCGAGCAGCGGCGCAAGGAGAGCGGCAACGCCTTTGGCGAGGGGAGCCGGGCGCCGATTGCCATCTCCTTTTTGGTCAAGAACCCGAGCGCTGCGGAGCAGGGGCGCATCCTCTTCTGCGACATCGGCGACTATCTCACCCGCGAAGAGAAGTTGGCCAAGGTGAAGCAGCTCGGCAGCGTGGCCGGCATCAGCGCGGCAACAGGCGAGGCGGCGTGGACGGCGATTACGCCCGACCAGCATGGCGACTGGCTCAACCAGCGGAACGACGACTTTGCCCAGCACATTGTGATGGGAGACAAGAAGGGCGACGGACTTGAGCTATTTGAGAACTACTCAGCTGGCGTACAAACAAACCGTGATGCTTGGGCCTGCGGGAGCAGCCGCGCGGCCGTGG